>NZ_JAEQCB010000080.1:58206-85752 GCF_020738785.1 Microcoleus sp. PH2017_05_CCC_O_A
TAGTGCTGTCCCCGCTCGCGTGTTTGTATAAACACGCGAGCGGGGACAGCACTATAAATGCAAAACTGAGATGCTCCCGGTTAGTAAAACCCACTGCCAATTGCCCACTCCGAATTTGCGATCGCCAATTGCTAATTATTGCTTAGATATAAAAATAGCTGCACAGCACTAAACTGCGGTACACCTGACACTCCGCAAAATTAAATGTAGGATTAAGTCTTGCCGTAAACCAGGAAAAAAGATGAACATATCCACTATTTGGCGAAAATTCCGCAGCCAGCAAGCCTTCTGCTTGGCTGCACTGCTTGCGGGTTGCCTTGTATTTATCGGTTGTTCCCCCGCCCAGTCAGCGGCTGGCAATTCAGTCGATCCCAAGTTTAAAGAGCAAGTCTTGCAGGTGATCCGCGAAAACCCCCAAGCAATTTTAGATTCGGTACAAGCGTATCAGCAACAGCAGCAGCAGTCTCTCAAAGCAGCGCAGGAGTCATTTTTCCAGGAGATGAAAACAAATCCCAAATCGGCGATCGGGGATTCTCCTAGCACGGGTTCGGCTTCGCAGCAGATTGTACTTTTAGAATTCTCTGACTTTCAATGTCCGTTTTGCGCGCGCGCTCACGATACCGTTAAGCAGTTTATGGCAAAACACCAGGACAAAGTTACTTTAGCTTACAAGCATTTTCCCTTGAGTTCAATTCACCCTCAAGCGCTACCAGCAGCTAAAGCAGCTTGGGCTGCCCAACAGCAGGGAAAATTCTGGGAATATTACAGCGCTTTGTTTGAAGGGCAAAAACAGTTAGGCGAGGAATTTTACGGATCGATCGCCCAAAAGCTCAATCTCAAGTTAGATAAATTCAACAGCGATCGCAACAGCCCCGCCGCCGAAGCCGCGATTCAGAAAGACGTGCAACTGGCTCAAAAACTGGGAATCGAAGGCACTCCATTCTTTATTCTGAACGGCAAAACATTCTCCGGTGCGCTGGAGCTTTCTGAGATGGAAAAGATTCTCGCCAGTGTCTCCAAATAACAAGGTAAAAGATACGATAAACTTAGTTTTTCTGTCTTTTTCACTTTTTCGTTGCAATTTCAATTTGGAGTCGTTAAAGATGCATTCCCAGACTAAAGTCTGGGAACAATCAAAATTTAACTGATTAGCGGAATTCCCCATCCGTCTACACGGTGGGGATGGATAGCGCGGCTGTTGGAACTCCCCGATCCAACAGCCAATTAGCTTTGCCTTCCACCTAGAATATTTATTTACTGATTTAAGTTTTTCGTAGTAAGATAGAGACATGAAACACGCAGTCAAGGTACGAATTTATCCTAACGATGAGCAGCAAGTAGCGCTATCAAAAGCATTCGGCTGTGCCCGTTGGTTTTGGAATAATTCGTTAGCCATGACCAATCAACTTTATAAAGAAACTGGTAAAGGGGTATCCCAGGAAGGGAGAAACGACCGTCTACCTGCTCTCAAAAAAGAGTTTTGATGGTTGGCTGAACCTTATAGCCAAGTGTTGCAATCGGTGTCGCCAAACTTGTCTAGAGCGTTTATCAATTTCTTTGAGCGACGGGATAAGGAATGAAAATTTAATAACACAAGCAAGGTATAATAAACAAATGAGTGATTGCAAAGGATGTAACATTTCATTTTGTGGTCAAAACTCATCCTTAGGAATGAAAATTTAATAACACAAGCAAGGTATAATAAACAAATGAGTGATTACAAAGGATGTAACATTTCATTCTGGTGGTCAAAACTGATCCTTATTCGATGTTCACCTTCTTTGTTTCCCTAATAATTGGTTAGTTAATTTCCTTCATTTTGTTCAGGTAAATTTATGTATTACTCCTCTGAAATTACTGCTCAGATGCGGAAACTTTATCAATCTCTATCTGAAAAAGATCGACGAAGATATGCAGCAATAGAAGCCGAAAAACTTGGTTATGGTGGAATTAGTTACATATCCCGAATTTTGGCAGCAGACAGAAATACAATAGCCAAAGGCATTAAGGAATTAAAAAGTGAATCAGAGACTACTTTTGAGGGACACAGAATTCGTCAAAAAGGAGGAGGAAGAAAAACTAGCGAGTCTCTGATACCTGGCTTGAATGAAAGTTTTTTAGAAGTGTTAAAACATTATACAGCAGGCAGCCCAATGGATGAGAAAATTAAATGGACTAATCTCACTCAAGAAGAAATAGTTGAAGGTCTGAAAGTTCATGGCATAACAGTCAGTGTAACGGTTGTCAAAAAATTATTAAAAAAGCACGGATATGTGAAACGTTAAGCTCAAAAAAAACAAACAACAGGAATAACAAAGAATCGTAACGAACAATTTGAAAATCTTGCCAGAATCACTGAAGAGTATGAGTTACAGGGAAATCCTATCATTAGCATGGATACCAAAAAAAAGGAATTTATTGGAAATTTATATCGCTCAGGAACTCTGTATACTACCGAAACAGTTACCACACTTGACCATGACTTTTTCAGTTTGGCTGAGGGCAAAATAGTACCTCATGGAATTTATGATGTGCAACATAACCGAGGATATTTAACCCTAGGTATTAGTAAAGATACGAGTGAATTTGCTTGTGAATCGATTAAATCATGGTGGATAAATTACGGAATCTATCTCTACCCTCAAGCAAGTTCAATCTTGATTAAATGCGATGGAGGTGGCAGTAATAATTCTAATCACTATATCTTTAAATCGGATTTGCAAAAATTAGTCAACGTAGCTCCATATAGAAATCAGAATAGCACATTATCCTCCCTATACATTGGAGTATAATCCAATAGAGCATCGCTTATTTCCTCATGTAACGAGAGCTTGTCAAGGAGTGATTTTTACTTCTGTTGAGTTTGTCAAAGAACTCATGAAAAAAACCCACACAAAACCGGACTTTCTGTGGTGGTAAATGTGCTTGATAAAATTTATAAAACTGGTAGAAAAGTAGCAGATGGATTTAAGAATACAATGAAAATTATTTTTGATGAATATTTGCCAAAATGGAATTACCGTGCTGTTCCGACAAATGAGTAGATAATGAAGTTATTAATTTTTCAGTCCTAAGGATAGGGATTTTGTTGATTTAGTAATTAGCCTTGGCAAACCGCCTCAAATTCTTTGGCTAACCTGTGGCAACATTACGAATAAAGATTTGCATCGTATTTTTACTCGTGCTTTTCCTGACGCAATTGAGCTATTTAATAATGGCGAAAATATTGTGGAAATTGGTAGGATAAAATATAGCCTTTCTCAAAAAGATGAGGTATGACAGACAGCTTACATAACCTCCCAGACAAAGAGGGCTCGCATCCCAACAACGTCCGCGAATATGAGAGCTAGATCCGCTATAAATTACTTTCGAGTTTTCCAATTATCAATCTCCTTGGTCACAAACTTCTCTAAAAATGTGTTTTTAGTCATTAGTTAATAGAGTTAATAGTGAAAAACTAATAACTAATGACCAATGAATAATTAATCTAAAAATCCCATTAAGGTCGAGCTGTCGTCAATGTCGTTGGAAGCAATTGGCCGGTTGCCTCCCATTGTGGAGTAAACTTCATCAATGTGCAGATTGCTGATCGCAATAGGGCGCGCACCGGACATACTGAACATTTCGCTGACTTGCATGGCGCTGGAGCCGATCGGGCGTCTGCCGAGTGTAGCCACCACTTCAAAGTCGCTGGCTTCGATCGGGCGATTGCCTACAGTGCCGTAGGTTTCGCTGATGTGCAGGGTGCTAGCGCCGATCGGGCGATTCCCCGAGATCGAGACTGTCTCGCTGATGGTAAAATCGTTTGGGCCGACGGGGCGGTTGTCATGTAGGAGTTGCGGCTGATAAAGTTGAATGCCCGCTGATTTGGCTTCGCTGGCGGGTGGTAGGGCCTTGGTAGTGCCTTTGCCGCCGCGGGGGCTCGCTTTGACTTTGTCTTTGGGTGTGAGAGCCATAATTTTTTTTCCTTGCTGATTACTGGGTTCGGACAACTGCTTTTCTGGGCTTTCTGCTTTCTATTTGAACCGATAATTAAAATAATATTATAAAGTTTAACTATTTTCTTAACGAAATTGCAGAATCTCTGAATTTTTGTTAAAATTTATCGGTAATAGCGACATTTTCCTATGGTAACTGCGGCAGCATCTTTTCAATTGCAAGCGCCCTTCGATCCCACGGGCGACCAACCGCTAGCGATCGCCCAACTCGTCAAAGGCATCCAAGCGGGCGATCGATTTCAAACCTTACTCGGTGCCACAGGTACGGGCAAAACCTTCACCATTGCCTCGGCGATCGAAAAAATCGGTAGACCCACCTTAGTCTTAGCACACAACAAAACCCTGGCCGCTCAACTGTGCAACGAACTCCGCAATTTTTTCCCCAACAATGCAGTCGAATACTTTGTCAGTTATTACGACTACTACCAACCTGAAGCATACATCGCCGTCAGCGATACTTTTATTGAAAAAACCGCAGCAATTAACGATGAGATCGATATGCTGCGACACTCCGCCACGCGATCGCTCTTTGAACGCCGCGACGTAATTGTCGTAGCATCAATTAGCTGCATTTACGGTTTGGGAATGCCCGCAGAATACCTGAAAGCTGCTATCCCTTTGCAAGTAGGAATGGAAGTCAACCAGCGGCAAATATTGCGAGATTTAGTCAACGTCCAATACAGCCGCAACGACCTAGATTTAGGTAGAGGCAAATTTCGAGTCAAAGGCGATGTTGTAGAAATCGGCCCCGCCTACGAAGATCGAATTATTCGCGTCGAATTCTTCGGCGACGAAATCGATGCCATTCGCTACGTTGACCCCGTAACTGGTAAAATCATCCAAAGTACAACGGCTTTAAATATTTATCCTGCGCGCCACTTTGTGACTGCTGATGATAAATTAGAGGCAGCTTGCCAAGGAATAGAACTCGAATTAGAAGACAGGCTGCTAGCATTTGAAAAAGAAGGGAAACTATTAGAAGCGCAGCGGATAGAACAGCGCACTCGCTACGATTTGGAAATGCTGCGGGAAGTTGGATACTGTAACGGAGTAGAGAATTATTCGCGGCATTTAGCAGGCCGAAATGCCGGAGAACCGCCCGAATGTTTGATTGATTATTTTCCGAAAGATTGGATGTTGGTAGTAGATGAATCCCACGTCACAGTGCCGCAAATTCGGGGAATGTACAACGGCGACCAAGCGCGGAAAAAAGTATTGATCGAACATGGTTTTCGCTTGCCAAGTGCTGCTGACAACCGCCCTTTGAAAGCAGAGGAGTTCTGGGCAAAAGAGAATCAGTGCATCTTTGTTTCTGCGACTCCGGGGAATTGGGAAATGGAAATCTCGGAAGGGAGAGTTGCCGAGCAAGTAATTCGCCCTACGGGAGTCGTCGATCCGACAATTTTCGTGCGCCCGACGGAAGGACAAATTGACGATTTGTTGGGGGAAATTAAGCAGAGAGTCACTCGGGACGAGCGAGTTTTGGTGACGACTTTGACGAAGCGGATGGCGGAGGATTTAACTGAATATTTGCAGGAAAGGGCGATTAGAGTCCGGTATTTGCACTCGGAAATTCAGTCGATTCAACGCATCGAAATTATCCAAGATTTGCAGGATGGCAAGTTTGATGTGTTGATTGGCGTCAACTTGTTGCGGGAAGGTTTGGATTTGCCGGAAGTGTCGCTGGTGGTGATTTTGGATGCGGATAAAGAGGGGTTTTTGCGATCGGAACGTTCTTTGATTCAAACGATTGGGCGGGCGGCGCGCCACGTGCAGGGACAGGCTATTTTGTATGCGGATAATTTGACTGATAGCATGGTTAAGGCGATCGACGAAACGGATCGGCGCCGGGGGATTCAGCTAGCGTACAATAAGATGCACGGGATTACGCCGCAGCCGATCGCGAAAAAGCGATCGACTAATGCGATTCTGGCGTTTCTGGATGTGTCGCGCAAGCTGAACTCGCAGCAGTTGGAGGAGGTTTACGAACAGGTGGATGAGTTATCTTTGGACGAGATTCCTCAGTTAATCGGGCGGTTGGAGACGCAGATGAAGGCGGCGGCGAAGAAGTTGGAGTTTGAGGAGGCGGGTAAATTGCGCGATCGAATTAAGCATAACTCGGCGGTTGAAACCGCGTCTACACGAACAAAACCCGCCTTCGCGGGTTGAAGAATGGGGAGCAATGAGCAAATTTCAGTTATTCGATGCAGTATGTTTAACCGAAGCAGTCGCCCTCGGTGATGGCGAGATTGCACCGCCAGAAACAGCCGGGGCAATTGTTGAGGTATTCAAAAACGGTGAAGCCTATTTAGTCGAGTTATTTGGCGGATGGGTGAAAGCAGAAGTTGGCGGAGATTTTGTTACCGCAACTCAGGATGAACCAGAATCATTTATGGAAACGATAGGTGTTGAAACGGTTTATCCGCATCAGTTGCGATTATACAACTGACGCATGGGCCCAGAAACCGGGTTTTTGTGAAAATACTTCGTTGTGGCGAGTAAATTCGTTAAAAACCCGGTTTCTTTGTCGGAGTGCATAAATTCCGATCGACCTATTATATCGACCTATTATATAGATGAATGGGAAGGGCGATCGCATTAAGAATTTGCGCGATCGACTGTTAGGTTATTAATGGATAATTTAAAAGCCGAACATTAGCTTGAGTCCATTTGCGATCGGCTGATACTCTTCTGCGGTTAAACTGCCAAGATACCGCAATATTCGCCGGATATCTACAGTGCGTACTTGATCCAGCAATACTATCGAGTCGGCAGTTAGATTTCCCACTCCTGCCCGAAGACTTGGGTATAAAATTGGATTTTGTGCAGTCCAATCTCCTGATTGTCTGGTAATCGGCACAACAATCACAAGCTCAAAACGGATCGTACCTGTGTCGCTTGGGCTCCCCACTACTACAGCAGGGCGTCTTCCTTGTTGTTCGTGCAGTGCAGGCGTTTGAGGAGGGAAATCAACGAGTAAAATATCGCGGATGTTGAATGTATTAGTCACGCTTATTACTTTACCCTTTCGTCTTCAAGAATAACGGCACCTACTCCCGGTATATAGCGCACAGGTTGACCAAGTTTCATCGGATCTACATCTCCCCAATCATAGGGGGGAATTTCATTATCGACGAGGTAAAGTTGGCGCCAAGGCGATTTTGCCAATGCTTCCTCGGAAATGTCAGGAAAAAACATAAGCACTTCTGCGATACCGACTGGAAAACCATTGAGTTTGCTCAAGCCATCTATAATGGCGGCTAAGACGGATAAGTCTAGGTGGCTGAGGTTTTCTGCTTTTTCGATCAGTTGGTATACGGTTTCAGGATTGAGTGTTTCGCCGACAGCTTCGATTAAGTTTTCGGGGGTGAAGCCTCGACATTTCAAGTATTCGGCTAGTTGTAAGCGAATTGTACTCATGGGTTTAGTGGAGAAAGATTTTAGGGTGAAGGGCGATCGCCCTTTACCATTGTCTTATTTTTTGGATGGTAAGGGCGATCGGCTTTTTGTTAAATTCCTAGTCTATCCGTAACATATTCGCGATCGTGACAATCTGCGTGTGATGAACCATCGTTATCCCAAGGATTTGGCTGACAATCAAGTTCGTACTTCAAGTCATCTATTTCCTGTCGCTGTTCTTGGATAGTTTCGTCCTTGTCATCAAGCAGACTGCGGATACACTCTGCCCAAGCGGGGTTTAACTCCTCCAAAGCAGAGAAGATCGGAGTCAGGCTATGCTTGGCATACAATAGTCCATCTTGTGGGTTATAATTGTCGAACATATATTTCAAAAGTTGGGTTTAGTTGTGTGGGTCTGACGTTTACAGGTCAAATCAACTTAGCTACCTAGCTAAAACGAGGGCATTGTCTGAATTAGTAGTTCAGGCGGGCCTTTTTCGTATCAGGATAGGATTCGGTATTGCGAAAAATCCAAGATTGCAAAAAATACAAGACATTAGAGAGTTCTTATACTTGGCAATTTGAGGAGTTTTTGTCTTCTTTTGTCTTTTAAGACTTTAACACTGGCCAGCAGAATTGGCAACTATATTTTGTGCCGAATATCGATAAATATAAACCTCTCTACCTGATATCAGCGTCAATCCAATCTGGGAAATTTTCCCAATATTGGGAATAATGACTTGAAAGATTGTTGAGTTAGGTATGCTAAAGTTTAGATCGCTCCTCTATCCCATTTCCTCTGCGTCAAGGGCGATCGCCCAAAACACCACCAAAAACCAACTACTTGCTCAATACCACAGCATCCGTACTGCTAGCAAAAGCCGGATGAATAAACTCCTCCTTCTCGAACAGCGTGATGAAACCCTGATCTACAGCTAGCTGCATCACTTCCGTCAAAAATCCTCTGAGGGTATCTAATACTTGAGTGCGATCGCATTCAAACACCTTTTCCCAGCACGAAGTCCCAAACTCGATCCAAGTGCAGTTAATCTTATTGTCGATCGGTAGCAACATAATAGTAAACCAACTCTCACCAAAGTCTATTTCTATTGGTTTACCTTGCGATAGCTTCGCAATTTCCTTGGGAAAGTAATTGTCAATCATCATACAGATATCTGGATCTAAAAACACCTCTTTTTGAGCATCACCTATTTCTATGAAAACTTTATGGTTGTATTCAAAACAGAAACATCGCCATCCCATTTCAAAATGAGAAAGCTCTCCTAATGGATCTTCTGGAGGTTCTGCCCAGTCTTCTAAGAAACGCTCTCCTAATTTAAAATTAAATTTTTGACCGCTATTCATGGCTGCTACTCCTATGTTAGAACTTCGCGCTCTCCCGATTATGCAAAAGTATGAAAATATATGATATTCGATCGCACTTACAGATTTTTGCTCAAACGCTTCGACTATACACAAGTTTGTAAAGAATTTTTAAATAGATCGCCACTTTTCGGTATTTATGTTAGTGTAAGGCCAAGTCAGGGAAGCACAAAAAAATGATTGCTGTTTGGTTTGATGAAAAATTTAGCAAGCTGACAATATTACCCAATAATTGTATACTATGAAACGGAATTTATTAATCCTGACTTTAGGCGCGATCGCACTTTTCGGCTTGCCCAGTTGCTCAACAAACGCCAGTACCTCCACGGCTACAACGGTTGCAACGGCAGCAGCGCCAACTGATGCCTCGCTCAAAATCGGAGGTTCAAGCAGCACAATAGGTGTGATTCAGACGCTAGCGACTAATTATGAATCCACCTCCCAAAACACCAAAATTACTCAGTTAGAGCCGGGACAATCTGAAACAGTGATTGCAGGAGTCAAACAACAACTTATTGATATTGGTGCAATTTCTAAAACATTAAAGCCCGAGGAAAATGATGGCACATTAGAGTTTCGTGAAGTCGCCCACGATGCCCTTCTCGTTGCTACTCATCCCAGCGTCAAAGGGGTGAAAAACCTGACCACTAAAGACCTCAAAGCCATTTACAGCGGCACCTTGACCAACTGGAAAAAACTGGGCGGGCCCGATGCTAAGATTGTGGTACTCGATCGCCCAGAAGATGAATCTGCCAAACGCCTCCTCCGCAAACACTATCTCGGAAAAGATTTGAAGAGTTCACCGCAAGCAGTGGTATTACGAAAAGAAGGAGAATTAATCGAGGCGATTCAAAGCACTCCCTACAGCATCGGTACTTTTTCCCTGGCTTACGCCATTTCCCATAAACTACCCGTAAACCGTCTTAGTCTCAACAATGTTGAGCCTACAGCCGAAAATGTCAAAGCAGGCAAATATCAAATGGTACGCCCGATCGAAATTCTTTGGCATAAAAATGCTTCGGAGTCTACTCAAGGACTGATTAAATACATTTTTAGCCCGTCAGGAACCACTGCTTTGGAGAAGTCTGGGTTTGTTGTTAGTAAATAGCATCAACTTGAGCTGCGAACCTAGTGTCAGCTTACTGATGAGTTAACAATCTTCTCGATCCTTCTCTATCCAGCTTTGTTAAGAAGGGACTAGACGATCGATTCCCCCTTTTTAAGGAATATTTACTGGTATCGAGAGTGCGCGGTAAGCTAGATTTATTAAACAACTTGACGTTTAAATTGACACTACATGGTTTTAGCTACACTCAATCCTAGGTTGAAGTAGATATGTTACAGGGCTTCAGATATGTGCGACTCCCAATCTCAGTCAAGCTGTTGTCTCCTTTGTTGGTGGCATTCCTTAGCCTGTGGACTTTCGGAACCCTGGGCTTTGGTTATTTTGCCAGAAAGAACTTAGAACAAACGGCGCACAAGGAGATAGAAGATAGGGCTACTTTACTCCAACAAGATCTGAAGCAAAAGCAAGAATTGCTCTACTTAAAAGCTCGTTGGGTGAGCGAGGACAGGAATGTAATCAGGGCCGTTGCTGCGGGCGATCGCCCTTTATTGCTCCGTACCATGTTACCAATCCAGGCATCCTTAAAACTGGATTTGATCAGAATCGTAGACACAAATGGTGAACTCTTAGTATCTTCGCAGCAGGGAGCACTGACACAAGCAATATTAGAAGATACTGCCATCAATCGTGCGGCTCGTGCTGGACTAAGTTTATCGGGCATTCTGCTGGCAGAAAAAGGGGCTGTACCCTCCCTGGTGGGATTGATCTCGATCAAATCTTCTACACAAATTTTGGCTGGTTTGGTTGTGGGGGGTGCGATTGACGACGCACTACTTCAGCAAATTCGCGGTAACACATCCATGCACTTAGTTGCATTCCAGGGCGATCGCATAACTGCTTCTACTTTACAGCTTAATCGCGCTCGACCCTGGCAAGCTCCCCAGCCTGAATCTCTACCTAAAGTGACAAAGATTGCAGGCGAAAACTACTTGATTAAAACGATCGGGCTACCAGGATTCGATCGCGCAACCCTCAAAATCGCCGTACTCAAGTCTGTCATACAAACCGAACAAGCAGAACAAAAGTTGTGGTTTGTGGTGGGTGGCTTTGGGCTGCTGGGAAGTTTCCTGGTGACGGGAGTTACACTCTGGGGATTTCGCATCACCCAATCTCTGGGGCGTCGGATTCAAAGCCTAACCCAAGCAACCCAGCAATTAGCCCAAGGCGACTTAAGCACTCGAATTCCTGTCAACAACGAAGATGAAGTGGGGATTCTGGCACAATCATTTAACGTTATGGCAGAAGAGTTAACAAATCGCGATCGACAACTAAGCCAACAAATGCAGCAATTAGAAAGCACGCTGAAAGAATTGCATCGTACCCAGAGTCAGATGGTGCAGAGTGAAAAAATGTCAGCACTAGGGCAAATGGTAGCAGGCGTAGCCCATGAAATCAACAATCCAGTTAGCTTTATTCACGGCAACATCACATACGTCAATCAATATACACAAGAACTGCTGCGATTGCTCAATTCATATCAACAGCACTATCCGAACCCTCCCCAATCGCTGCAAACAGAACTAGATGATGTGGATCTAAATTTTCTGAGTGAAGATCTCACCAAGGTACTGCATTCGATGCAAGTAGGCTCCGATCGCATTCGGGAAATTGTAATTTCGCTCCGCAATTTTGCTCGCCTGGATCAAGCAGAATTGAAGTTTGTCAATCTGCATGAAGGCATTGATAACACATTAATGATTGTGCAACACCGCATCAAAGCGACAGCACAACACCCAACCATTGAGATCGTAAAACAATATGGCGATTTGCCGCAGGTAGAATGCTATGCAGGACAACTCAACCAAGTATTTATGAACCTGCTAGTAAATGCGATTGACGCCTTGGAGGAGAGCAACCGAGGGCGCAGTTTCGATCAGATTGCCACCAACCCGAACACGATCTGCATTACTACCTCTCGCACGGAACCAAATCAAGTGCAGATAGTGTTTGCCGATAATGGTGCAGGTATTCCAGAGAATGTGCGATCGCGCCTATTTGACCCTTTCTTCACCACCAAGCCAGTGGGAAAGGGAACCGGGTTAGGCTTATCTATTAGCTATCAGATAATTGCTGAAAAGCATGGCGGAAAATTATGGTGCGATACTGCACCAAACTGCGGCACAAAATTTATCATCGAGCTGCCAATATCGGGCAACCATCAAGTTCATTAGGGAAATAATTATAGCACTTATGGTGTAACATGAGTTACGCTTAGGTAATTGATAATTGGCAATTAGCAATTGCTCTGAAGGTCTGTAGTGAGGACTTTAGTCCGCATTCACCTGAGGAATAAAATCAAATCCGGTAGCATCCGAATTATGTAGTGCGAGCGTCTCGCTCGCGAGTGGATCGCGAGCGAGACGCTCGCACTGAACGATTCAAATATATAATTCCGATGCTACCGGAAACGATATAAAATCCGAACGAGCGAACCAATTTTAGGATGGCGATTCCAGCGAAAATGATATGATTTAACCTTAACAAAAACGGTTCGTATTGCCCTTCATTTTGTGTTTGGGCTGCGGACTGAAGTCCGCACTACGAACCTTACTGATTGCGGTCATTCGAGCGGAGGCTATATCACTTAACCGCAACCTACTAATAAGGATTACGGCGTGGGATTGGGATAATTCGCGTGTACCGAATTGATTTCTGCTACGATATCTCGATCGAGAGTCACCTCCAAACTGCTAAGATTTTCCTCAAGTTGTGCGATCGATGTTGCACCGATAATTGTGCTAGTTACGAACCAACGCGATCGCACATAAGCCAAAGCCATTTGCGCCGGACTCAAACCGTGCGATCGCGCAATCTCAACATAGGCTTTCACGGCATCGTTCAGATTAGTTTTATCGTAACGCTGACCGAATCCTGCGAACAAAGCCAGTCGGGAATTTTCCGGGATTCCATTTAGATATTTACCCGTTAAAAGTCCGAAACCCAAGGGACTGTAAGCCATCAATCCCACATTTTTAAATCTGCAAGTTTCTGCCAAATTCATGTGAAAAGTCCGATTGCTCAAACTGAAAGCATTCTGAATCGAAATAACCTTCGGCAAATCGTGTTTTTCGGCTAATTCGCAAAACTCGCAAACTCCCCAAGGCGTTTCGTTGCTCAAACCCAAATAGCGAATTTTGCCAGCTTTAATTAAGTCAGCAAATACCTCTAATTGTTCCAAAATCGGTACGGTTTCGTGTTCTTGGGCGATGTCGTAATCTGGCGCACCAAATAGGGGCACGTAGCGATCGGGCCAGTGGATCTGATAGAGGTCGATGTAGTCTGTTTGCAGGCGCTTCAGGCTGTCGTTCAGGGCTTTTTCGACATTTGGGCGATCGATCTGATTTTTCCCTTCCCGAATCCACTTCAATCGAGTGCTTCTGCCGGCCACTTTAGTAGCTATAATGACTTTATCCCGCTGCTGTCGCGCCAACCATTCGCCGATATATTCCTCTGTTTTGCCCTGAGTTTCGGGTTTTCCCGGCACCGGATACATTTCTGCCGTATCGATAAAGTTGATGCCTCGGGCGATCGCAAAATCGAGCTGTTCAGCCGCTTCTGCAACCGTATTCTGCTGGCCGTAAGTCATCGTACCCAAACAGATTTCAGATACTAATAAGTCGCTGTTACCTAGTTTTTTGTATTCCACGATCTCAATTGCCGAAAAATTATCTAATTCTATCTTACCGAAAAACCTTGATTTAATATACAGCTCAGAAAAGTGAGATCGGCTTTCTCCTCTATTCCTCTTTTTCTCTGCGATCTCTGCGCCCTCTGCGGTTAAAAAAAATAAAATATCTCCGCAATTAAGTGCTAATATAAATAATTACTCTCCCTCCGATGTATGAGCAGTCGCCAGCCAAAAGTTCCATTTGTAAACCTTTACCTGCAACACCAACCAATCGAATCTCAAATAGCAGCAACACTTGCAACAATTATCCAGCACGGAGACTTTATTTTAGGTGAAGCACTGGCAGAATTTGAAACAGCCTTTGCAGCAGCTTCTGGAGTAAAATACGGCGTAGGAGTGGCTTGTGGAACTGATGCGATCGCCCTTGGACTCCAAGCTTGTGGCATCCATCCGGGCGACGAAATCATCCTCCCAGCCAACACATTTATCGCTACTATAATTGGTGTGATTCAAGCCAAAGCAGTACCTATTCTGGTAGATTGTGACCCGGAAACCGCCCTGATTGACCTCACAGCAGCCGAAACAGCAGTCAGCTCAAAAACTAAAGCAATTATCCCCGTACACCTCTACGGTCAAATGGTATCGCCTAGGGAAGTTTTAGATTTTGCTAGCCGCCACAAATTAATGATATTTGAAGATGCGGCACAAGCCCATTTAGCCGAAAGAGAAGGATACCGTGCAGGTTCCTTTGGTAAAGCAGCAGCATTCAGCTTTTATCCCAGCAAAAACCTCGGCTGTTTTGGCGATGGTGGGATGTTAATTACTAACGATGCAGAAATCGCACAAAAAATGCGAACTCTCCGCAATTACGGAGCACCCAGCAAATATTTGCACGCAGAAATCGGCACCAACAGCCGCCTCGATAATTTGCAAGCCGCCGTGCTCAATTTGAAATTGCCTTACTTGGAAAAATGGAATCGCGATCGCACCGACGCCGCTCAATACTACAATACTCTACTAGAACCCCTGAAACCCAAAGGCATTGTACCGATCGCCAATCACAGCGGCACAGGTCACATTTATCACCTCTACGTAATCCAGATTACTGACAAAAGCCCGTTACGGAAGCCCTCCCCTACGGGGGCTACGCCAACGAAGAGGATCGCCCGCAACACCCTTCAGGAACATCTCACCCGAGAAGGCATCCAAACAGGCATCCACTATCCCGTACCTTGCCACCTGCAACCAGCCTACCAAAACTTAGGCAATCCGGGCGACTTCCCCCACACCGAAACCCTGTGCGAACAAATTTTATCCTTGCCAATGTATCCCGGATTGAGCAATACTCAGATCGAGCAGGTTGTAAGGGCGATCGAGAAATCAGTTGACAGTTGACAGTTGACAGTTGACAGTAGGAAGAGTTGACAGTTGACAGAAGAAAGACGCAATACTGAAGGAAGACGCAATACTCTAGATGGAAGAAGACATATAGCGGTTATCACAAACATGAGGTACGTTGTTGGGCTTGGGCCCTCTTAGTTTAACTGGTTGTATAAGCTGTCAGTCATACCTCATCTTTTTGAAAAAGGCTATATACAGTAAACTGTTTAGCGATCGGTATTTTACCTTTAATTAAGTTAATTTACTTAATTGTTTATAAAAGTTATGGTGAGGATGTTGCAAGCCATAGAGTAGAAATCTCAAAGCGTTGGAGTTGGGAATTAACAAATCTTTAACTCACCGTTCAAAATCGCTTTCGCGTTGCGAATCCAGCGCGGCCATGTCAAAACTTCTCAAACCATGCAAATCCAGCGCCGAATTCGCATTGTTCTCAAGCGATACCTCATGGGGGAAGGTATCACGGTACTCCTAGTGCTGCTTTACGCCCCCCTGCTAGTACACTGGTACGACGGCTGGTTCAACAAAAACATCAGCATCGAACACGAATATTTCAGCCACGGAATAATTGGTTTACCCTACGCCGCTTATATTGCTTGGACAAACCGAAACTGCTGGCGGCGCTTAGGCGACTCGCCACATCCTTTGGGAAGCTTTTTGCTGTTAATAGCAACGCTTTTTTATCTGAGTCGCTTAAGCGATTTGGTGAATTTATCTCTACCACTAATGCTAGCCAGTATTTGCTTGTCTTTAAAAGGATTTTCCGGCTTAAAATTGCAAGCAATGCCGCTTTTGTTCGTATTTTTTGCCTCGCCAAATCACATTCCTTACCTCATAGAACCCTACGCCTTGCCGTTACAGCACTTCATTGCTCAAGTATCAGGCTGGATCTTAATTAAAGTCGGTCTGAACGTGAGAATCGAAGAAATTTATCTGTACGTAAACGATCGCATTGTCGAAGTCGCCCCTCACTGTGCAGGCTTAAAAATGCTGTTTACCAGTCTTTATGTCAGCTTAATTTTGATAGATTGGACGGGAGTTTGGAGTTCCCAAAAAAGAAGCATTTTGTTTTTAGTGGCCACATCTATCATTAGCATCACTTCCAACATTCTCCGCAACACTTTGCTGACTTACTTTCACGGAACCGACAGAGAGAGACTTTTTACTTGGTTGCACGCCGGATGGGGCGGAGACTTGTATTCTGCTTGTATACTAGGCTTATTGGTACTTCTCATCAACGGGATGGAAAAGTATTTCCCAAGCCAGCCTGCCGATTAATGAAACAAATGATTTCAGCACGGAAACTACTGCGGCGCTACCAAGTATCTAAAATTGTGGTACTGGTGTTTTTGCTGGTACTGGTTGCGGGAGTAGCAATTCCTGGCTACGCGACGGGAAGGTGGCCTTGGACAAATCCGCCAACAGTTACAAACCTCAAGCAGTTAAAAAGTTTGCGCCAACACGGGATGACACTTCCTGACTGGGAGGTGATCCGCATCCAGAATAACCTTCAAATTGGCGGACACAGATGGTTAGTTGAAGAAATTAAAAATCATCAAACAATTGCCATTTTATTGCTAATGCCTCAAAATTCCCCCAAAAACCAGCCGCAAGTAGAATGGCTAGATATTGATGGATTTCACCGGTGGCAAACAGATTCTCATCGCACTTTGAGGTTTACAGTTAAATTAGCGCCAACATCCGACAAGCCCTCACCTACTATCGAGACGAGGTTTTTCCGAAGCTGGACTTCTCAACAAACTTTTGCTGTCGTGCAGTGGTACGCTTGGCCTAATGGGGGTTCTCCAGCAACCAGCCGCTGGTTTTGGGAAGATAGCATTGCGAGGCTGTCGAACCGCCGCGCCTCTTGGGTTGCTGTCAGTATCATAGTTCCCATCCAACCGCAGGGCGATATTAAGATAGTTGAACCGCTGCTGGAATCTCTGGGCCAAAGTGTTCAGACTCAATTAATGGCAGAAATTTTCTGAGTTTAATCAAGAGGGCGATTGAAATCGCTTCTACACAAACAAAGACCGCCTCCGCGGGCTAGAAGAATCAAGAGGAAAAGTTAAACGAATTTGGTATCAAGAGTAGATATTTATAGTTGAGAATTGCGGAGATGAAACTTAAAAAACAGCGAAACATTGAAAATATTACCCTTTTTTATTATTTCAAAATGCCGGATAAATTCATAATTAGAAATCGCGTCGCTTTTTCCTTGGCTGGCCTGTATTCAAGTGCTTGGACTCTATCTTTCGCTGCTGTATTGTGGGGCTTTAACGGCAAGGTTTTTTCAGAAACGGCTTTAGCCCAATCTGTTGTTCCTAGTTCTGAGCGACTTGTGCCGCCACAGCCACTGCGCGTACCGCCACCGCCACCTACTAATTTCAACAGGGAAATTAACCCAGCTTTTCGGAATCGGCCGTACCGCCTGGGCCCGGGAGACCAGATTTCCGTTCAAGTTCAGCGCTTTCCAGAGCTAAATTTTACGGGTGCAATCAGCCCTGAAGGGGTAATTGTACTGCCGCTAATCGGCACAGTAAATGTGCGCGGCCTTACCGTCGAAGAAGCACAGCAGCGCCTCCGCGAGCGCTTTACTCAATTTATCAAAAATCCTCAAGTCTCGGCTGCTTTGCTCGTTCAGCGCCCGGTAGTGGTGACGGTGACGGGGGAAGTGGCCAGGCCTGGTTTTTATCCGCTGCAAACTCCGCAGCTTCCGGCGGCTTTGGCTGCTGCTGCTGGGACGACTCCGACGGCTGAACTGCGGGCGGTGCGGGTGCGGCGGACTTTGCCGGGTGGTGCTGTGGCTGAGCAAGTTGTTGATATTTTGACGCCGCTGCAAACTGGTATTGCTCCGCCGGATTTGCGTTTGGAAGATGGAGATGCGATCGTCGTACCGTATAAACAGGTTACAGCCGATCGCAAGTCCGATCGAGATTTAGCATCCAGATACAGCCTAGCCGCTGCCGCTGTCCCCGTTCAAATCACAGTCACCGGAGAAGTCAGCAAACCTGGTTTTTACACGCTTCCGGCGGGTTCAGGTCGAATTTCCGCCGCTTTGACGATTGCGGGGGGAGTCACGGGAAAAGCCGATTTACGAGCCGTGCGAGTGCGACGGACGCTGGTGGATGGCTCCTCGGTGGAGCAACCCCTCGACCTCTACACTCCCTTAGCAAAGGCTAACGATTTGTTTGATTTTCCTTTGGCCTCGGGAGATGTGATTGTCATCCCAGAATTGGACGCTAGTATCAAAAACCTAGACTACGACAAAGCTTTGGTGGCGCGTTCTACGCTGATGAAGCCCAAGATCTACGTTCGAGTTTTGAGTTACGCTAGTGGTAGTTTGACCTCGTTTTACCTAGAAAATGGCAGCAAGTTTTTGGATGCTATCAACAACTTGCCTGTGAATCTGGCTGATTTGCGGAAAATGGCCTTGATCCGGTTCGACCAAAAGCAAGGTAGAGCAATCAACCGCAAGATAGATGCAAAAGCTGCTTTGGAGGGCAATGTTTCTCAGAACCCGATGCTGGAAGATAATGATGTGATTGTGATTGGTCGGAATCTGGTAGAGCGTATTGGTTATGTTCTCAATACCTTTACTCGACCATTCCGGGATACTTTGGGATTTATTCTGTTTTTTGAGCAGTTGAGAAATGGGGTAAACAATCTGTTTGGGCCATCCAACAACAATAATAATAGGTAGTTAGTGGTTAGTTGTTAGTGGTTAGTTGTTAGTGGTTAGTTGTTAGTTGTTGTTAGTTGTTAGTTGTTGGTTGTTGGTTGTTAGTTGGTAGGGGCTGTACCCCCGTGCCAGCCCTCAGTTGTAAGTTGTCAGTTGTCATTAGTCAGCAGTGCTGTCCCCGATCGCAAAAATCAGTCATTGGTCATTGGTCATTCAGTAGGTTGTTACACATAAACACGCTTAGGGAGAGGCGGTTTTGTACTCGTAAACTCGCTTCTATCAAAGACTGTTAGCTAAACCCGCCGAGACAAGATACTACAGCGGTTCTCAAAAAAATGAGGTATGCCCTGTTTGCCCAATGCCCTGTTTTCCCAATGCCCTGTTTGCCAATGCCCTATTATGCACGTCTGGTACCTCAGATGGGAGCTCAAAAGGCTATAGTTTTTTTTCCATCACCTACTTAGTTAGGATTTATAGTTAGCAATTCTTCAATCTAAAATCTAAAATCTAAAATCTAAAATAGTTATGACTTTATCAGTTGTCAAACGTTATTTGATTGCTTTTGACCAATACAAGTGGGTGGGACTAGCCACTCTTGCGGTGACTGTGGGCGTGTCCGGAGTAGTTGCCGTGCAGCCAAATCAGGCGCCGGTTTACGTTGCTAAAGGTACGCTGGCCTACAGCAAGCCGACCGTGATTTTTTCATCAACCACTACCAAGATTCAACAGGAAGGACAAGAAATAACTAAAGATAAGTTGCTCAATCAACAGGTCATCCAAGCAGCCGCCAAAAAACTCATTAAAGCAGAAAACAAATTAAATAAACAAGCAGCAGAACTAAATTCAGAAGAATTGAACGAAAAAGTAAAAATATTGACTAAAAAGCTGAAAGACGGCGTGGAGATCAAGATGCCGACCAAGAGTAATGACCCCAGTGCTTTGATTCAAGTATCGTACAAAAATGCCGATCGCCAAAAAGCAGAAAAGCGAGCAGAGGCGTTGATGAACGAAATGGTGATTTACAGCGAAAATTCTAATAATTTCAGCGTCCGAAAAACGATCGATAAAATTAACCAACGCTTGCCGAAAGTAACTCAGGAACTCAGAGAGGTGGAAGCAAAACTTGAATCCTACGAAAAACGAGAAGAAACTTCTATTTTAGCAGTTCAGAGCGGTACTTTGCCGCAAGCGATTATCGCCACCGAACAGCAGCAGCGGCAACTCCGGGTGCAGTTGGGAGCAATAGTAGCTCAAATTAAAAGCTTGCAGGAACGCTTGGGATTGAATGGAGAGCAAGCTTACGTGGCTCAAGCACTGTCTGCCGATCCAATTATTGCACAACTGCGAGTGCAACTGTTTTCGATCGAATCTCAGCTCAAAATTCTGCGTAGCGACTTGCAGGAGGAACACCCGAAAATTGTGGAATTGCTCAAACAAAAACAAGCTTTTGAGCAGCAGTTACAGCAGCGACAATCGGAGGTGCTCGGGGGGAACGGGGTGGCGGCTCCACTCAGAAGTGCCGATCGAATTCGGATAGACTCTTCTTTAGACCCGGCGAGACAGCAGCTAGCTCAAAGTTTGATTGCTTTACAAACGCAGCGGGATGTGGTGCAAGAACAACTCAAAGGAGTAGAGAACACTGAACGACAATTGCGCCAGGAATACGCGAAAATCCCCAACAAGCAGTTAGAACAAGCGCGGTTAGCCCAGCAAGTGGCGCTGAAAAAAGCTCTCTACGATAAGATGCAGGCGGCTTTGGTAGATGCTGAGGCGGCGAGAGCTGAGACAACGGGGAGTTTGACAGTCGCCCAGCCTCCCAAAATTGATGACGTTCCGCCAAACAAGAAAGGTTTGCCGGTGATGCTGGCGGTGGGCGGATTTGTGGGATTGCTGCTGGGCGGCGGGTTCATATTTTTGTTGGGAATGCTCAACGGGAAGTTTTACAGTTGGGAAGAAGTGCGGGCGGCTTTGGTGGAAAAAGAGGTGCCAATACTGGCTGTTTTGCCTGAAGTGATTGTGTTTGATTCCTATGGGGAGGAGATGCCGCTAGCTTTGGAACCCAATTCGCCTTATTTAGAGTTTTACGAGCGGTTGCGGACTAATTTACGCCGAATTGGCGAAAAACCTGTGAAAGTGGTGTTGCTGACTTCGGCGGCGCCTTTGGAGGGAAAGAGTTTTAGTGCTTACAATTTGGCAATTGCGTCGGCTCGATCGGGTAAACGGACTTTGTTAATTGAAGCAGATTTGCGATCGGGTTCTAATGTGGAATCTTTGAAAATAGCTGCGGATCCTCTGGCGGCGGTGGAACCTTTGCACTATTACGGCAATATGAGCGAGTGCGTTTTGTTGGTTCCAGAGGTAGAGAACCTATATGTCGTGCCGAGTCCGGGCAGTTTGCGGCAGGCTTCGGCGGTACTGGAATCGAGCGAAATGCGGAGGTTGTTTGAGGATGTTCGCAATCGCTTTGATTTTGTGGTAGTGGATTCTCCGGCGTTGAGCGAGTGCAACGACGCGCTGACGCTGGAACCCTATACGGACGGTATAATTTTGGTGGCGCGGGCTGGTTATACTCTGGCGAGTATGTTGTCTGAGGCTGCGGATCAGTTGCTGGAATCTGATGATGAGGATTCGCACAAATCGGGGCCGCGGCTGTTGGGGGCGATTATTAATGGTGCTGATATTGCGGTGAAGTACCGCAATGATATTGATGAATTCGAGTTGCCTTTGAGTGCTGTGAGCGATGGGGCGATCGAAGTGCGATCGAGGCAATTACCGCAGCAGTCAAAGTCAAAAAACAAAGCTATTAATAGTAAATTCAACTAATTTTACATTCGATAGCATCTCAGTTGTGCAGAGGTACGTAGTTGCGCTTCAGCGCTCCTGGCATTTAAGGTACGTAGTTGCGCTTCAGCGCTCTTTAAAAAACAGGTACGTAGTTGCGCTTCAGCGCTCTTGGCCTCTACGGTACGTAGTTGAGTTAGGATCGCAAATTAAATAACTTACAATTTTAATTATTATTGTGGGATGGGCGTCCCGCCCGTCTTTCCGGGACGGGCGGGACGCCCATCCCACTTTCAAGAGTGGAAGTTATTTAATTGTGATTCCTTAGCTAGAGGGTTCGCATCCCAACTACATACCGTAGAGGTACGTAGTTGCGCTTCAGCGCTCCTGGCATTTAAGGTACGTAGTTGCGCTTCAGCGCTCCTGGCATTTAAGGTACGTAGTTGCGCTTTAGCGCTCTTGGCATTTAAGGTACGTAGTTGCGCTTTAGCGCTCTTGGCATTTAAGGTACGTAGTTGAGTTAGCTAGAGAGCTCGCATCCCAACTACATACCGTAGAGGCACATAATTGGGCTTGGGCCCTCTTTTGATTAAAACCCACTAACGCAAATTGCTATTGATACTCCCCAGCCCGCTCCGGGACGGGGATTCTTGAAGAGTCCAGATACGAACTTTCAAGGGCGAAATCAAAGCGCCCCTACCCGCTCAGCTTAAATAAATCCAAGCTTTGCGTATACTTTTAGCTTTCTATGCTTTCGGAGTCCATCACTAATGCCAAAGATACGGTACGCTCAACAACCTGCCATTATTTGCCCTTTAACTGTTCCGAATCGAAGTCGGATATGTCCGTTGCCTGGATTTCTCAGAACTAGGATGTCTCAACACGTAGATGGTTATTCTTACTTACTGTTCCATTGTATCACAAATACTGAAGGCGGTTGAAACCGCCACCGACTTATCCCCGTGTCGGTAGCCCGGGGCCGGGCGGGCTCGTCCTTCGGTCAAAAGAGCTACTTAGGCAAATTGGTTGTTCAACGCAACGAAACCAGGATTAAGCTTCGAGTCTGTGAGTGAATTCAACCAGCTATCGGCGACACCGAAGTTGGAGACTGAGTTGGAATTAATCCCGACATTAGAGGCTCCGATTCCGCCACCCAGTAGCTCGTCGGCGATAGATTTGTTCACCAAATCTGCTCTTCCCTGCGCCGGAACCCCAGACAAGCTGGAAGTCTTTCGCAGGCCACCGTCGAGTAGCTCGTCGTTGGTCAAAGTGAGACTACTTGCCATTCTATTCCCAAATTCTGAGTCATTATCGACGATCGTCAGAACGGCGCTACTTTGGGTTCCAATCGTGGCGCCTGTCGGGTTAACCAAACTTAAATTGACAGTTTCGTCAAGCGGAACGAAAAAGCCATCCGGGAAAAGGTCATCGATAATGGGAATAGTGATGGTTTTGGGTGTTGAATCCCGATTGGCAAAATTGACAGCGATCAAACCATTGCTGTAATCAGCAGGGGCTGTAGCAGTACCATCGGTCAAGTTGACAAAAGCTGAGACTGCACCGAGATCGCTGCCAGTGCGAGTGACTGTCACTGCTGCAACGGGCGTTCCATCTTCGTTGACACTGAAGAAAGGGGCACTAAATTGCAGGGTGCTGTCATTGTCTACGATCGTCGTAATGGCGGTGCTTTGCCCTCCAATCGTCGCATTTCCTGTCGGGTTAACCAAACTTAAATTGATAGTTTCGTTTGGCTCCACCAAAGTGTCGTTGACAATGGGAAGATTGACGATCTTGGGTGTAGAATCCCCAGCGGCAAAATTGACAGCGATCGGAGTATTGGCGTAGTCACCAGGGGCGATCGCAGTTCTATTAGTGAGGTTCACAGTAGCTGAAACTGCGTCAACACTACTACCAGTGCGAGTGACTGTCACGGCTGCGATCGGTACGCCATCTTCTCTGATCCTGAAGGTAGGGGCGCTAAATTGCAGGGTGCTGTCATTGTCAATGATGTCGAAAGTGGCGGTACTTTGGGTGCCAATCGAGGCATTGCCTGTCGGGCTGCCCAAAGTTAAGGTGAGATTTTCGGTAGGCTCTACCAAGGTGTCGTTGACAATGGGAATGCTGACTGTTTTGGGTATGGTGTCCCCAGCGCCAAAATTGACCAAGATCGGAGTATTGGCGTAGTCAGCAGGGGCTGTAGCAGTTCCATCTGCCAAACTGACGGTGGCTGAGACTGCACCGGTACTAACACCAGTGCGAGTAACTGTCACGACTGCAACGGGTGTTCCATCTTCATTGGTGCTAAAGGTAGGGGAACTAAATTGCAGGCTGCTGTCATTCTCTGCGATGTCCAAAATGGCGGTACCTTGGGTGCCAATGGTGGCATTGCCTGTCGGGCTAACCAAACTTAAATTGATTGTTTCGTTACCCTCCACCAAAAGGTCGTTGACGATCGGAATATCGATCGTCTTGGGTGTGTTGTCCCCATCAGCAAAATTGACAAGGATCGGAGTACCGGTGTAGTCAGCAGGGGTTGTAGCAGTACCATCAGCCAAGTTGACGCTGGCTGAGACTGCACCAATATTACTGCCAGTGCGAGTGACTGTCACGGCTGCGATCGGTACGCCATCTTCTCTAACCCTGAAGGTAGGATCGCTAAATTGTAGGGTGCTGTCATTGTCTAAGATGTTCAAAGTGGCGGTACTTTGGTTGCCAATAGTGGCATTGCCTGTCGGGCCAACCAAACTTAAATTGACTGTTTCGGTAGGCTCTAGCAAGGTGTCGTTGGCGATCGGAATATTGACCGTTTTGGGTGTAGAATCCCCATCGGCAAAATTGACAGGAATCGGAGTACCGGTGTAATCATCAGGGGCGATCGCAGTACCGTTGGTCAAATTCACGTTGGCTGAGACTGCACCAGCACTACTGCCATTACGAATGACTGTGACGGCTGCAACGGGCGTTCCATCTTCGTTGACGCCAAAGGTAGGGGAACTAAATTGCAGGCTGCTGTCATTGTCTACGATGTTGACAGTGGCTGTGCTTTGGGTGCCAATGGTGGTATTGCCTGTCGGGCTACCCAAAGTTAAACGGACAGTTTCGTTACCTTCTACCAGAGTGTCATTGACGATCGGAATATTGACCGTTTTGGGTGTGTTGTCCCCGGCGGCAAAATTGACAGCGATCGGAGTATTGGCGTAGTCACCAGGGGCGATCGCAGTACCATCGGCCAAGCTGACGGTGGCTGACACAGCACCAGCACTACTGCCAGTGCGAGTTACTGTTACGGTTGTGATGGGGGTTCCATCTTCGTTGACACTGAAGCTGGAGCCACTGAATTGCAGGCTGCTGTCATTGTCTAGGATGTTCAAACTGGCGGTACCTTGCGTTCCAATTGTCGCACCGCCTGTCGGGTTAACCAAACTTAAGTTGACTGTTTCGGTACCCTCTACCAAGGTGTCGTTGACGATCGGAATATTGATCGTCTTGGGTGCAGAATCGCCAGCACCAAAATTGACCAGGATGGGACTATTGTTGTAATCAGCAGGGGCTGTAGCACTACCATTGGCTAGGTTCACAGTAGCTGAAACTGCTGCGGTATTGCTACCAGTGCGAGTGACTGTCACGGCTGCGCTTGTTGTCCCATCTTCGTTGACACTAAAGGTAGGAGCACTAAATTGCAGAGTGTTCGCAGGGGCAGTGTCATTGTCTATGATGTTGAAAGTGGCTGTACTTTGCGTCCCGATTGTGGCATTGCCTGTCGGGCTACCCAAAGTTAAGCGGATATTTTCGGTACCCTCTACCAAAGTGTCGTTGACGATCGGAATATTGACGACTTTGGATGTGGAGTCGCCAGCGGCAAAATTCACCAGGATCGGAGTATTGCCGTAGTCACCAGGGGCTGTAGCAGTACCATCGGCCAAGCTGACAGTGGCTGAGACTGCACCAGAGGCTACACCTGTGCGAGTGACTGTCACTGCTGCAATGGCCGTCCCATCTTCGTTGGCGCTGAAGACAGGAGCACTAAATTGCAGGCTGCTGTCATTGTCTGCGATGTCCAAACGGGCGGTACCTTGCGTTCCAATCGTCGCACCACCTGTCGGGTTAACCAAACTTAAATTGACTGTTTCGGTAGCTTCGAGCAAAGTATCGTTGACGATCGGAATATTGATCGTCTTGGGTGCAGAATCGCCAGCGGCAAAATTGACCAGGATGGGAGCATTGTTGTAGTCAGCAGGGGCTGTAGCAGTACCATTGGCCAAGTTGAGGCTGGCTGAAACTGCTGCGGTACTGCTACCAGTGCGAGTGACTGTCACGGCTGCGATCGGTACGCCATCTTCTCTAACCCTGAAGGTAGGAGCACTAAATTGCAGAGTGCTCGCAGGGGCAGTGTCATTGTCTACGATGCTCAAAGTCGCAGTACCTTGTGTCCCAATCGTTAATAGTCTTGGGTGCTGTGTCCCCAGCGGCAAAATTGACAGGGATGCCAGCATTGTTGTAGTCAGCAGGGGCTGTAGCAGTACCATTAGTCAAATTCACAGTAGCTGAGACTGCGGCGGTACTGCTGCCAGTACGAGTGACGGTTACGGCTGCAACGGCCGTGCCATTTTCGTTGACACTAAAGGTAGGAGCACTAAATTGCAGAGTGCTCGCAGGGGCAGTGTCATTGTCTACGATGCTCAAAGTGGCAGTGCCTTGCGTCCCAATCGTTGCACCACCTCTGTTTCGGTACCTTCCACCAAGGTGTCATCGACAATGGGAATGGTAATAGTCTTGGGTGCTGTGTCCCCAGCGGCAAAATTGACAGGGATGGCAGCATTGTTGTAATCACCAGGCGCTGTTGCAGTTCCATTGGTCAAGTTCACAGTAGCTGAAACTGCGCCCTCGCTACCACCCGTGCGCGTCACGGTTACGGCTGCAACCGCTGTCCCGTTTTCGTTGACGCTGAAGGTTGGGGCACTAAACTGAAGGCTAGGCTGATTTGCCGTGCCTTGATAGTCAATCTTCCGCACCAGGTAGTCGGAACTATCGTCTTTGAAAGAGGTGGCGGTGTAGGCAGCGGTGGGGCTATCGTAGGGTTTGGCGGAGAACCGCAGTTCGTCAAAAGCAGTGTTGGTGAGAGGCTTGGCTTCTATCTTGAATTGGAAACTGCCATCGGTGCGATCGCCAGTGAAAGTCACTCCATCTGCACCCGCAGTAATCGCTTTTGGAGCGATCGGAGCGTTGAGACGAGTGATCGTAAAATTGCTGGCCGGTACCAGAGTCCCATTATTAAAGATTTGTAGCAAACCAACTTCATTACCTTGATCGCCAACTCCTGGGCTAGTTTTGGGACCCAAGGTGCTAAGGTCGATCGTGGCGCTAGTGATATTTTGGTTATCTGCCCATTTCAGCTTCAGCGCCTGAGATTGATTTGTGTTGGGATTATAGTTGATTTCCGCTCTAATTTTAGTGGTGTCGGTGAACCAACCATCATAGGAAGATGGGACACCAATACCAGGGCTACTGCCATAACTCAACCAGCTTTTAGGATTTTCATTAGTTGGTAAGGTGAGATTGGCGATCGCTTGAGGATTAAGGTAATCAGTTTCCACGCCATCAAAAGCTATCCCAGACAGTTTGATACCTTGATTCTGGGCAGCAGTCGGCCATTTTGTAATTAGGTCATTGACGCTGGTGAAATTAGTGGGTTGACCCAAAGAACCATTCAATGGAGTAGGCATAGCTTCTGTTTTGATAGTAATTAACGATTAAAAGTGACTGAAAACCAGAGAGTTTGGCTTTCTTTATAGTTATCGGTCACGATATGAAGTGTTTCATCGTCAATTACTGCGATCCGGATAAATTTCCGATAAATTTTTCAGCAATGCAAATAGCGGGTTTTCCACATACGTAGAGGAGAGTTTAAATAATTGTCAAGATACGTGAATTTACGTATAATAATTATCAAAATATGTGAAGGTGTAGTTGGACGGCAGCGGTGTTCTCTCTGGACTCTGAAGGTGAATACCGTTGGATTAAAGTTTTTTATCATTGCGAGGAACAAATTATTTGTAGGGTGCGTCAAAGTAAAGATCGTATCCAAAAAATATCGAAAATCTCACAGCTACGCACACCCGCGACAATATTTGAGCCAACAAACCCAAAAATT
>NZ_JAEQCB010000009.1:0-81992 GCF_020738785.1 Microcoleus sp. PH2017_05_CCC_O_A
GGGAATTGGGAATTGGGAATTGGGAATTGGGAATTGGGAATTGGGAATTGGGAATTGGGAATTGGGAATTGGGAATTGGGAATTGGGAATTGGGAATGTGAGCATCTCAGTTTTGCATTTATGTATAGTGCGAGCGTCCCCGCTCGCGTATTGTACAATACGCGAGCGGGGACGCTCGCACTAATAACAAATAACAATAACAAATAACAAATAACCAATAACCAACAGCAAATAACAAATAACAAATAACCAATAACCAATAACCAACAGCAAATAACCAATAACCAATAACCAACAACCAACAACCAACAGCAAATAACCAATAACCAACAGCAAATAACAAATAACCAATAACTAATAACCAATAACTAATAACTAATAACTAATAACCAATAACTAATAACAAAGCGATCGCCCTTTTTTTCAAAAGAGCGATCGCTTTGTTTATTTATTCAGTACCTGCTGCCAACAGCGGGCCACTAACATCACATCTCAAGGCTTTTTAGCCTTGCTCTACCTCATTCTAGAAATCTTGCGGTAACAAAGAACTTAAACGCTCCAATAAAGGATCGGACTCCCGACGAGGAGGAACCTCAGCATCAGAAACTGTATCATTCGCTACAGACTCAGACTCGATCGGATCAGGCTCTACTACTTTTGAAACTTGGGCAAAAGAAACTTGAGCAAACTTACTGTCAACACTCCCCTGCAACTGATCCAACTGCGCGCCCAATTGACTCAGGTGATGTTCCAGTCCTTCCAAACGGCTTAATTCCTCAGCAGAAACATTGCGCTCAAACTCAGCAAATCTGACCGCAAGTTCAGCAATACGCTGTTCCAACCGCTCAGAGCTATCTGTAGAGCTAGCAGACTCAGATACAGACAAAAACTGCCACAAAGCTTGCTTGCAGAGATTGCTGAAAGTCTGATACTTCGTAAAAGCCAACTCTTTTTCAATAGCCGCCAGCAAAGTTTGATCGGCAGCATCTTCCGTAAACGCCACCGAGAAATTCGCCTTATTTTTTGCCCACAGTGCCATAGGGTTCAAGCCTTAATGCGTTACTTTATCGTGGCTAGCTGAGCCTCAGCATAAATAAACTGTCCCAAAGCATTAGCTTTCCGAGAAGGCTGAGCCAAGTGAGCCTTAAGATTGGCGTCTTTCAGCAAAGGTTGGAGTACCTCCCAGAAAAATTCGCCGCCACCGCCAGTCAGAACTACGTCCGTCACCCGTTCCGGCAACCACTGTACCAAACGTTCGGACAGTTCGTTAGCGAAAGCCTCCCGCAAATCCTTAATAATCGGATCTAAATTAGTCGGCTTAGTCGCTCCTCTAGGACGGTAGAAACGCTGCCCTTCGGGTTTGTTCACCCCTTCCAATAAAGACAGGGATTGAGGGTCTGCCCCCGGAATTTTTGAGGCAACTTGTTCGTAGAATTTGTTCATGGCGAAGGAATCGCTCTTAGAAGCCGCTCGGGCGAACCGGAAACGATCGACCATTAACAAATCGGTAGTTTGGTGTCCGATATCGACCACAGCCACCGACAGTTCCGGCAACTCCGGCGTAAACTCCTTGTTGTCTTGAGCTTCGCACCAAATCAGGCTGCCGAATCCTTCCGGCATCACCCAAACGTGGCGAATATCAATTTCCAAACGCTCGCCGCGGTATACCACAACGTGGGGAGAGCGCAGTTGGCTGATAATCTCTTCCTTTTCTTTCTCAAACTGATCCTGCGAATAAAAAGGCAAACCCAGCACTACTGCCATTTCGCCCTTCATCTGGAAATATCCAGCACAGGAAAAAACCTTAACCAAAGCATCTACTACTTTCGACTGGTCAGCCCCACCGAGATTAGCGCCAAAGTCAGCGGCCAGTTGGCCGATGGCGTACCCCTTGCCCTGGTGCTCCAGCCACATATCCAACAGAGGGTCTGTTGCTTTTGACTCAAAGCTGCCGCCCCGCACCTTTTCCACGGGCATAGTAGCCACGTTGGCAGGGATGAAAACAACACCATTTGGGTTGCGACTCACGCAAGCTTTAGTTGCTGTACGACCCAAATCAGCACTAATAATCGATTTGTGAGAAGCGATCTTAGTCTGCTGCGTCAGCATAGCCGAATTAGGAACAAGCTGTCTAGTTGTCATTGAAATGTGTTACCTCACTGAGCCTCACCATTATCATGCCTTATCCCTGGACACTGCCGCGCTTAAAGACAGTGGGTTTTGAGGCGATTCTTCTAACTCTACCTAGATCGGTATTGAAATCAGCACCAAACATTATATTCGGGACGATCGCCCTTACCGTAACTAAGCTAACTTTTTCTCGATCGCGACGATCGCCGGCATCTTGCCCGATCGTGCATTGTTAAGTTAAATTTAGTAAAGATTCTGAGTGTAAACTTTTGTCACACTAATCCGAGACCGCCAGCTTACCCGATCTATCCCCAATTCAAGGCACCCGCATTTATGAAAATTTCTTGGCAAACTATACTACTTTGGACTTTACCCGCCCTAGTCATCGGCTTTTTCCTGTGGCAGGGAGCCTTCGCCGCGTCCCCGGCAGAAATGAGCAAGAACACCGCCAGCACCCGCCTGAGCTACGGTAGATTCTTAGATTACTTAAACGCCGATCGAGTCACCAGTGTTGATTTATACGACGGAGGCCGCACTGCGATCATCCTAGCCGTCGATCCCGAACTGGACAATCACGAGCAGCGGTGGCGGGTAGACTTGCCGTCAAATGCTCCTGAACTCGTTTCTAGACTCAGAGATTCCAAAATTAGCTTCGACACTCACCCCCTCCGCAACGACGGCGCCATCTGGGGAGTGTTAGGCAATCTAGTATTTCCTCTCTTATTAGTAGGAGGGCTGTTCTTCCTGTTCCGCCGCGGCGGCAACGTGCCGGGGGGCCCAGGCCAAGCCATGAATTTTGGCAAATCCAAAGCACGCTTTCAAATGGAAGCTAAAACAGGCGTACTGTTCGACGACGTAGCAGGCGTAGAAGAAGCCAAAGAAGAACTTGCCGAAGTCGTGACTTTCCTCAAAAAACCCGAACGCTTCACCGCAGTCGGCGCCAAGATTCCGAAAGGCGTGCTGCTAGTAGGCCCTCCCGGAACCGGCAAAACCATGCTGGCAAAAGCGATCGCAGGTGAAGCCGCCGTCCCTTTCTTCAGCATCTCCGGTTCAGAATTTGTCGAAATGTTTGTCGGTGTTGGCGCATCCCGCGTCCGCGACTTGTTCAAGAAAGCTAAAGAAAATGCTCCTTGTATAATTTTTATCGATGAAATCGATGCAGTGGGCCGCCAGCGCGGCGCCGGTATCGGTGGCGGTAACGATGAACGGGAACAAACCCTGAACCAGTTGCTGACCGAAATGGACGGTTTTGAGGGCAATACTGGCATCATCATCATTGCTGCTACGAACCGCCCTGACGTGCTCGACTCGGCGTTGCTACGTCCGGGACGTTTTGACCGCCAAGTTAGCGTTGATACACCGGATATCAAGGGCAGGTTGGAAATTCTTGAAGTTCACGCGCGCAACAAGAAGCTGTCTGAGGAGATTTCTTTGGATGCGATCGCCCGCCGCACTCCCGGTTTTACCGGTGCTGATTTGGCTAACTTGCTCAACGAAGCTGCCATTTTGACAGCAAGACGGCGCAAAGATGCGATTACGATGCTGGAAATTGACGATGCAGTCGATCGCGTCGTCGCAGGTATGGAAGGTACACCGCTGGTAGACAGCAAGAGCAAACGCTTGATTGCTTACCACGAAATCGGCCACGCGATCGTCGGCACAGTCATTCAAGCCCACGATCCCGTCCAAAAAGTTACCTTAGTTCCTCGCGGACAAGCCCGCGGCTTAACTTGGTTTATGCCCAGCGAAGACCAAGGTTTGATTTCAAGATCGCAAATCCTAGCCCGGATTAGCGGTGCTTTGGGTGGACGCGCCGCCGAAGAAGTAGTTTTCGGCGATGCTGAAGTTACCACCGGTGCCGGCAACGACTTGCAGCAAGTCAGCGGCATGGCCCGCCAAATGGTTACTCGCTACGGGATGTCTACCTTGGGCCCGATCGCCCTGGAAGCTCAACAAAGCGAGATTTTCCTCGGCCGCGACTACACGGCGCGATCGGAATATTCCGAAGAAATTGCCTCTCGCATTGATGGACAAGTTCGATCGATTGTCGATCGCTGTTATGACGAAGCGCGCCAAATTATTCGCGACAATCGTACCGTAGTCGATCGTTTAGTCGATTTGTTAATCGAAAAAGAAACCATCGACGGCGAAGAGTTGCGCCTAATCGTCTCTGAATACACTTTTGTTCCTGAAAAAGAACAATACGTTCCTCAGCTTTAAAAAGCTAATCTTCACGGAAAATATTCAGGGCGAATAGAATTCGCTGAGTTTACGATCGCACAAACAAAGTCCGCCTCCGCGGACTGAAGAAATTCAACCCGCGCAGGCGGGTTTTGTTTGTGTAGCAGCGGTTTCAACCGCCGAGTTTGTTTGTAAAATAGCAACAGTAGATTAACGTAAATTAACCCAGATGAACAATAAATTTGTCACCCATAAAATCAATAATTTGTCAAGCTTGTTTCTAGCTACTTTAATTTTTATTCCCCTCAATACTTTGAGCGCCCGCGCCGAAAAATTAAGATGTTTTGTAGATATTTGCATTGACCCCAGCAGCGTAAAATTAAGTAAATCCAATTTTCCCGGTGCACCCTCTTATCCTGTCAGAACTCTTTTAGGAACTCAGCAGTTTAGTAACGAGAAAATGCGGGTGCAGATGGAAGTTAACTGCAAGCAGCGAGAGTTTAGAACTGTCAGAGTTAGCCAAGATGGCGAAAATTGGTCAAATTTCGATCCGAGGTGGACTTTAGTCGATCGCAACTCATCTTTGTCTCGGATGGTTGACTATACTTGTCAGTTGACAGTTGACAGTTGACAGTTGACAGTTGACCGGGGATAGCGACCTCTACCTGGAAGGAAGAAGATTAGAGTAATGAATAGTAATTATTGTAGGGTGCGTCAGGGGGCTGAATATGTTTTGTACCTACTCAAAAATTCTCCCCCCTGACGCACCCTACGGCTAGTTAACCGCGCACCCTATACTTGTGTAGGCTGCAATCTAAAATCTAAAATCTAAAATCTAAAATCGGATGACCAACCCCATCGAATACCGGCAAAGACGCGAACAGTTAATGGCAAAAATTGGCAGCGGGACAGCAATATTTCGCAGCGCGCCCGCAGCCGTCATGCACAACGATGTTGAATACGCCTACCGACAAGATAGCGATTTTTTCTATTTAACTGGTTTCAACGAAGCTGCGGCGGTAGCAGTGCTCGCACCACACCACGAAGAACACAAATTTGTTTTGTTTGTGCAGCCAAAAGACTTGGAAAAAGAAACTTGGCACGGTTATCGCGCTGGAATTGAAGGCGCCAAAGCCTTGTACGGCGCCGATGAAGCGTTTCCGATCGCCGAACTTGCCGAAAAATTGCCAAAATATTTAGAAAAAGCCGATCGCATATATTATCACTTCGGGCGCGATCGCAATTTCGACCAAACAGTCCTCAACCACTGGCAAAGCTTGATGCGAACTTACCCCAAACGCGGTACAGGCCCCACTGCGATCGAAGATTCCAACATCATATTACACCCGATGCGGCTGGTAAAAAGCCAAACAGAATTAGCATTAATGCGAAAAGCAGCTAATATCTCAGTTACCGCCCACAACCGCGCCCGAGAATTTGCCAAACCAGGCAGATACGAATACGAAATTCAAGCAGAAATAGAACATATTTTCGGCATGAACGGCGGCACCCCCGCCTACCCTTCAATTGTTGCATCCGGTTACAATTCCTGCGTCCTCCACTACATCGAAAACAACCGCCAAATGCAGGAAAATGATTTGCTGCTAATAGATGCCGGTTGTGCTTGCGGCTACTACAATGCCGACATTACTCGCACCTTTCCCGTCAGCGGCAAATTCACCGCCGAACAACAGATAATTTACGACTTAGTTTTGCAAGCACAAACCCAGGCAATTAGTCAAGTATATCCGGGAAATCCTTACAGCAAAATTCACGAAACCGCAGTGCGCGTTTTGGTGGAAGGTTTAATGGATTTAAAACTTTTGGTGGGCGACATTGAAGAGATAATTAAAGAGGAGAAATACAAGCCATTTTATATGCACCGCACTGGTCACTGGCTGGGATTGGACGTGCACGATGTCGGTGTTTATCAGTACGGCGAAAATCCGCAACTTTTGCAAGCAGGACAAGTTCTGACGGTGGAACCGGGGATTTATATTTCTCCTTATATTAAACCCGTTGAAGGACAGCCGGAGGTTCCTGAAAAATGGCGCGGTATAGGTGTGAGAATTGAAGATGATGTTTTGGTGACAATTGACAGTCATGAAGTTTTGACCGCCGGAGTTCCGAAATGAAAGCCGCTATGTTTCAACAGTTGACAGTTGACAGTTGACAGTTGACAGTTGACAGTTGACCGCTTGAGGGCGACCTCTACCTGGAAGTCCGAGGATGGGAGTAATGAATCGTCTTCTTTTAATTTCTACGCCAAACCCAGAGGCTTTCAACCAATTCTTTCTGGTAACAAAGCAGAAGGTAATAAATCTTTTGTCTGGCTGCGGTCAATTTCACATTTCAATTTCACAAAGCGAAGAAGGCAGAAAATGGGAATAATCTCAATCAGCAGGCATTTTCTGGGCAAAACTTAATATATTTGTAAATTTTGTGTGAAATGGTGCTAGTTTGCAGTCAAGACTGGAGCCTTCTAATGTTAGGCTAGACACAACTATAGTCCGCAACTGCAAATTAATAACTTACTATGTGTAGTGAGCCCACAGAGATCGATCGCGCCCTCACCACCTGCGAAGCGCTAGTCGCAGAGCAAAAAGAAAAAATTCGGCAACTCGAAGAGAATTTGCAGGAAGAAATAGAATTGCGGCGCAAATTAGAAGCACAACTGAAAAGAGATATCATTGAGCTAACTCAAACAGAAGCTTCTTTCCGACAAAATCAAGAATTTATGCAAAGGGTGGCTGATACTACCCCCGGTGTTTTATACATTTACGACCTCATAGAAAACCGCAATCTCTATGGAAATCGCTACATCGCCGAGTTTTATGGTTGCACGGCGGCACAAGTTCAGGAAATGGGAAACGATGCCCTTTCTTTGCTAGTTTATGCTGAAGATATAGAGAAACTTAGCGTTCATGTCGAAACAGAAATAGCCGTAGCTAAAGATGGAGAAATCCTGGAAACAGAGTACCGAATTCAGCACCCTAGCGGCGAATTGCGGTGGTTTCACGATCGGCACGCAATTTTTTCTCGCACTCCTGACGGCAGGCCAAAACAAATAGTCGGAGTTGCCCAAGATATCACCGAGCGAATTGAGGCAGATGCCGCTCTCCGAGAAAATCAAAAGTTTATTCACAGTATAACCGAAGCACTTCCAGGCCTTGCGTACATTTACGATATTACTGAAAATCGAAATATTTATACCAACAACCAAGTTAACCAAATTCTCGGCTATTCCTCCGAACAAGTTCAACAGTTAGGAGACGCACTTTTTCCCACAATTATGCACCCCGATGATTTGCTAAAAATCCCGGAAATCCAAGCAAAAATATCAACACTCAAGGAGGGCGAAATATTTGAGTGCGAGTACAGGCTGAGAAATGCTCGGGGTGAATGGCGCTGGTTTATGGGCAGAGATATTGTTTTCTTGAGAAACTCTGACGGTTCGCCGAAACAAACTCTCGGTATTGTTATAGATATTACTGAACACAAGCGAGTTGCCCTAGAGCGAATTGAGTTAATCGCATCTCTTGAAAAAAGCCAGGAAATGTACCGAACTCTGATCAAGCATTATCCGAATGGATCGGTATTTTTGTTCGATTCTGATTTGCGCTATATTTTGGTTGACGGTCAAGGTTTGGCGGTAGTTGGTTTGTCCAAAGAACTGGTGGAAGGCAAAACCTTGTCGGAAATATCGCCGCCAGAAGATTTGGAATTTTTTGAGACCAAATATCGCGCAGCTTTAGCAGGAGAAGAGAATAATTTTGAATATAAATATCGCGATCGATTTTATTCAACAACAGTTTCTCCAGTCAAAAACGACCAGGCAGAAATTTTTGCAGGCATGGTAGTTACTCAAGATATTACAGAAAAAAAACAGTCAGAATTCGTGCTGCAACGCCTTAAAAATGAGCTAGAAATAAAATATCACAAGCGTACTGAAGATTTAAGAATAGCTAACCAACACTTGCGGGAAGAAATTATCGATCGCTGGCGTACCGAAGAATTTTTGCGGGAAAGTCAGGAACAGCTAGAATTGTTTTTTTCTCAATCTTTAGATGGTTTTTTCTTTATGATGCTGGACGAACCAGTGTACTGGGACGATACCTCTGACAAAGAAAAAGTTTTGGATTACGTATTTTCTAACGGGCGGGTAACGAAGGCAAATGATGCTTTGATCGCTCAATACGGAGCTACTAGGGAAGAGTTTATTGGCGTGACGCTTAACTCTTTCTTGTTCCACAACTTGGCTGGTGACAGAGAAATTATTAGGCAATTTTTTGATGCTGGCAGAATTCACATCGAAAATGACAATCGCAAGTTTGATGGTGAGCTAATTTGGGTGGAAGGCGATTATATTTGCATTAACGATTCCCAGGGCAGAATTGCCGGGTATTTTGGGGTGCAGCGCGATATTAGCGATCGCAAAAAAGCAGAAGCTGCCCTTAGAGATAGCGAAGAACGTTTTCGCGCAACCGTCGAACAAGCAGCAGTCGGCATTACTCATTGCGATAAAAATGGTCGCTATTTGCGAGTCAACCAAAAGTTCTGTAATATTTTGGGATATACTGCGGAAGAGTTGCTGTGCGGAACTTGGATGGATGTCAGTTACTGTGAAGATCTAGAGCCGGACAGGGAAAAAAATAACAGATTGTTTGACCGGGAAATTGACTGTTTCAACATGGAAAAACGCTTGGTTTGCCAAGATGGTTCTTTAATTTGGGTAAATATCACTGTTTCCCTCGTCCAAGAACCGTTGAGCGGAGCAATTTACAATGTAGCAGTCATAGAAGATATTAGCGATCGCAAAAAAGCTGAAGCAGCACTGAAGGAAAGCGAAGAAAGGTTTCGACAGCTAGCAGAAAATATTGAAAGCGTGTTTTGGATGGTAGGCGTTCACCCCCAAGAATTTATTTATGTCAGTCCGGGTTACGAAAAAATTTGGGGGAGAAGCAGTGCTGATTTGTATGCTTGCGGGCGCTTTTTTGCAGAGTCACTCCATCCAGAAGATCGCGCTCGGGTGATTGCTACATTCACTAAACAAGTTCTAGCTGAAGACGAGATTGAGTATCGCATTGTCAGGCCGGACGGCGAAATTCGCTGGATTCGCGATCGGGCTTTTCCGATTAGAAATCAAGGTGGTGAAATTTACCGCGTTGTTGGGATTGCAGAAGATATCAGCCAAGCAAAACAGGCAGAAAAAGCGATCCGTGAAAGTGAAGAACGCTTCCGCCAGCTTGCAGAAAATATCCAAGATTCCTTCTGGCTAGTTTCTGCTGATTTTACCGATTTATTATATCTGAGCCCAGCTTACGAACAAATCTGGGGGCGCAGTCGCGAAGAATTGTATGCCGAGCCGATAAAATGGATGGAGTGGGTGCATCCAGAGGATATACATTTGCTGCAAGAGGGACTTCCGCAAGTGTTGCAGGGCGAGTTCACCAGTATCGAATATCGGATTGTACTGCCTGACGGCACAATTCGCTGGGTGTGCGATCGAGCTTTTCCCATTTATGACGAAGCGGGCAAAATTTATCGGCTGGCGGGTATTTGCGAAGATATTAGCGATCGCAAATTGACCGAGGCCCGCATCCAAGCGGCACTCCGCGAAAAAGAAGTATTGCTCAAAGAAATTCACCACCGAGTCAAAAATAATATGCAGGTAGTTTCCAGCCTGCTGCAACTTCAAGCTCAATACATTGAAGACGAACCGACGCTTGCTTTATTTGAAGAAAGCCAAACCCGCATCCATTCAATGGCTCTGATTCACGAGCAACTTTATCAATCGGAAAATATCGATCGAATCCACCTCCCCCCTTACGTTGAAAACTTGATTGCTAATTTGTATCAATCTTTTGGTTGTGGTAACACTTCTATCAAATTCAATCTCAATGTTGATTCCATATATTTAAATATAGAAACGGCAATTCCTTGCGGTTTAATCATTAATGAACTGGTTTCAAACTCCTTAAAGTATGCTTTTGGTCAAAGTTTATCGGGAGAAATTAGTATTAATTTTAATGAAAGTAATTTCCCAGAATTTCATTTAAGTATTCAAGACGACGGCAGCGGATTTCCGGCGGACTTTGATGTGGAAAGTAGCGAAACATTAGGATTGCGATTAGTGCGGATGTTAACTCAGCAATTAGAAGGAAATCTGGTTATTGACACTGAGTGCGGAACTTGTTACCATATTACTTTCCTTGAGTTAAATTATCGGCGTCGCATTTAAGAAAAAAATATGAATCCTATAAAAATATTGGTAGTAGAAGATGAAATAATTGTAGCTCAGGACATAGCAGGCAGATTAAAAAAGCTGGGTTATGCAGTAACAGCTATTGTTGCTTCAGGAGAAGAAGCTCTAGAAAAAGTAGACGAAAGTCCGCCAGATTTAGTGCTGATGGATATCGTGCTTAAAGGTGAGATGGACGGCGTGACAGCCGCAGAAAAAATTAGAAATAAGATAGATATACCGACAGTATTTTTAACAGCTTATGCCGACGATAAAACGATGCAAAGAGCGAAAATTACAGATCCATTCGGCTACATTATCAAACCATTTCAACAAAATGATTTGCGGGTGGCGATCGAGATTGCGCTCCACAGGCACGAAATCGAAACCAAAATGCGAGCAGCTCTCAAAGCTTCGGAAGCAGCCAGAGAGTCGGTGGAAGAAAAAGCGCACCGCCAAAACCAGTATATATCAATGGCTGCCCACGAATTGCGGAACCCGCTGAACACGATTTTAATCTCTGCCGAGCTCCTAGAACTCGATCGCACTCGCAGCAGTGACGAATCTCAAGTCAAAACCCTGCGCCTAGTGCACTCAGCTACCCAAAAGATGAACCAGCTAATCGAGGATATGCTGTTCATGGGCCGAGCAGAAGCAGGGAGACTCAAATGCAATCCATTACCGATAAATTTACTCGAATTTTGTCAAGATTTGCTGGATCAATTGCAGTTAGGACATGAAGCCAAACACAAACTAAGATTCAGCCCGTCTGCCGTTACCAGCGCGATGTTAGATCAACAATTGCTGCACGGCATTATTTCTAACTTAATCGTCAACGCCATAAAATATTCTCCCGACGGCGGGCAAATAACCTTAGAATTGGAATGCCGTCAACCAGGCGAGGGAGACAAAGAAGCTATTTTCTGCTTGTCTACTCAGTCTTTGTTTGCCAATTCCCCATTTAAAAATATTAACTCTCCTTTACTAATTATTCGCATCCGAGACGAAGGTATGGGCATCCCAGAAACCGAAGTAGGGAAAATATTTGAAATGTTTTACCGTTGCAAGAATAGTGGAAAGATTAAAGGTAACGGTTTGGGATTGACGATTGTTAAAAAAGCTGTGGATTTGCAAGGAGGTGCGATCGCCTGCGAAAGCAAACTCGGGGTTGGTACTACCTTTACAGTCGCGCTTCCTTACGTAGCCCTTTCCTCTAAGGCTGAATTGTCAAAGACTTAAATGCCAGGTAACGGAGGACACGGCAATGCCGTTTCCCTACCCCAAAATAATCATGAACCCTTGATGAGAGATGTAACCATCGCAAGCATTTATTGTAGGGACACGGCAGTGCCGTGTCAGACGTGGTTCAACTGTGCTCACCCACCGCTGTGGGTAATATCAATTCCGATGCCACTAATCAAAATGTTGCAAAATCCACTCAACCCCCGCAGCTAAATTTGCAGCAATAAAATCAGGTTTAGTATGGTGCTGATACTCGCCACTCAACACGCTTTCCCCGTAACCAGTCTGCACCAAAATACCAGTACAACCGGCATTGTGAGCCATATCGACATCCGTCGCTTTATCCCCCACCATAAAACTATTCGCCAAATCCAAATCGTGTTCCCAAGCCGCCGCTACCAACATCCCCGTATTCGGTTTTCGCCAAGTCGTGTACCGGGTAAATTCTGGATTTGTTCCGCCTTCTGCTGCACTCAAGTAAGGACAATAATAAAGAGCATCTAACCTCGCTCCGGCTTCATTTTCTAGTAACAAACACAGGCGTTTGTGCAAATTTTCTACGTGGGCCACAGGATAATAACCCCTCGCCGGCCCCGATTGATTGGAAACCAAACAGCAAAATATTTGTCTGTCATTTAAACGGCGTACAGCTTCAGCTATGCCGGGGATTAAATGCAAATCTTCTAGTTTGTGAATGTAGCCAGCTTCGATATTGAGAACGCCATCGCGGTCGAGAAATACTGCTCGTTTCATAGAATTGCGATCGGATTGTAGATACTGTCTGGAACTGTCAAGGAGTAGCGCTCAAATAATTCGGGATCGAAGGCTTTTTGGATTTATAAAACCCCAAAGCCGTGCGACTCCAATTATACTCTAGCTACCCTAAAAAATCAAGACAGTATCTACAGATATTAGACAAGATTACAAAAGTCCTTTTAATCAAATTTTGGGACGGGCTAGAAGCCCATCCCACAAGAAAAAAGATTTTTTTGGGAGGTTGCTCAGAGCAGCGTCCTAACTATTTTTGCAAGAAGTCTATTGCAATTAATTTATCCGCCCCGTCACTACTTTTTGTACCAAGCTTGGCGCCACTGTTTCATTTGCTCAATCTCTTGCTTTTGCGAAGTCAGAATCTCTTGAGATAATTTCTTCATTTCCGGCCGTTTCGACTTCTGCAACGCATCTTCAGCCATCACTAAAGCTCCTTCGTGGTGGGGAATCATCGCATTCAGAAATCGGAGGTCAAATTCAGCATCAGCCGCTCCTAAATCCATGCTCATCATCATGGCTTGCATTTGTTCGGGAGTCATTGGCATCATGTGATTCATTTGAGCGTGATAAGCCATTGGCGTACTGTCGGCTTTGGCATACCAAGTTTTTCGCCACTCTTTCATTTGATTGATTTCGCGGTTTTGAGCGGCAATAATGTTATTAGCTAGTTTTTTCATTTCCGGGCGCTTTGACTTGTTGAGCACCTCTTTCGCCATGTTTACAGCACCTTGATGGTGTACTGTCATGCCATCAATAAATCGCAAATCGTAGTCGGCATCAGCCGGGCCTAAATCCATTGACATATTGTGATTCATGCCATGATTCATACCACCCATGCCGCCACTTTGTGCCGCGTCTTGCTTGTTGTTCGCTTGGGTTGTTGCGGTAACATTTGGGGCTTGAGTTGGGCTGGTAGGAGATTTTGAACAAGCTGCTAGAATTCCGCTGGTTGCGGTGGCTGTGGCGGTCAAGATTAGCGCTGCCAAGCCTGTTTTTAATGAAATTGGTTTCATAGATTTTATATCCTTAAAACTCCCAGGTTTATTCAGTTTCTCACATATAAATGAAATTGGCATGAAATTCTTGAGTCAAAGTTGTCAGTTGACAGTTGACAGTTGACAGTTGACAGCGACCTTTACCTAGAAGGAAGAGGATTGGAGTAATGAATAGTCTGATTTTAATTTCTCCCAAAAAAGCTTGGGGCTTTCAACCGATTCTTTCTGGTAAATAAATCTTGCCGTGCCAGTTAGATAAAGGATGAGTTTCAGTAAAACTTAATAATTAATTTGGAATTTCCCCTTGACTCTCCTGCTAACTGGAGACTTTACAATGGAGTTAATTCATCTATGAAGCTTCGGGTGCATTTCACTTTTGAAGAGGGCGAAGCATGACCGCATACAAGTTATTAGTTATAATCTTATTTTCACTGCGGTCATGCTTCGCCCCTACAAACATATTTGCCTTGCACAGGTCGCTGCACCCGAAGCAAAGTAGTTTCTGCTGAGGTTCCACAATTATGACTTTAGAGCTAAAAATTCCCAAAATGGCTTGTTCGGCTTGTGTGAATACAATCACAAAAGCAGTCCAAGCTATTGACTCAGGCGCTGCTGTTGAGGCAGATATCAAGACAAAATTGGTCGCGATTCAAACGGCTAAGCCGGAAAGTGAAGTTAGAAAAGCGATCGCATCTGCTGGCTATCCAGCCAGTTGATTTTAGATTTTAGATTTTAGATTTATATCATGTCCGCAGAGAACGACCATGATAAGATTTGTTTGTAGTGAGGACTTCAGTCCTCTGAATTATGAGGACTGAAGTCCTCACTACAAACCGTTTTTATTATGGTAATTTACAGGACATAATATTACTCTACAGATGAATCTGGGAGATTGAATAAGAGTCTCATTTTTTTGATTCTCTACTACAGCCCTGCGGCCGCTTGTATCCGTTTTTTGGGGTGCATCTGGTTTTTGAAGAGGGCGAAGCATGACCGCATATAAATTATCAGTTATCATCCCATATTTTCTGCGGTCATGCTTCGCCCCTACGGATGTATTCGCCAAACCCAGATGCACCCGTTTTTTGGGATTATTTGAACCCAGAAGCTCATTTTCTAATTTAGGAGGGCATTTATGGACAATCTCACACTTAAATTGCGGGGCATGAGTTGTGCTGCTTGTGCTTCCTCTATCGAACAAGCAATTAAATCTGTCCCCGGCGTAATTGAGTGCAGCGTCAATTTTGGCATGGAACAAGCAACCATCCAATATGACTCGAAGCAAACCAACTTAACAATCATTCAAGAAGCTGTTGATGCAGCGGGATACGAAGCTTTGCCCCTGCAAGAAATGGCAGAGGATGATGCAGAAAAAGCCGATCGCAAATCCGCATCTCAAAACTTGCAGCGAAAACTCTGGATCGCAGGCAGCATCAGCATTATACTGGTTTTGGGCGGCATTCCAACCATGACAGGCTGGCACCTGCCATTCATTCCCGCATGGCTGCACAATTTTTGGTTGCAATTAGTGCTGACATCACCAGTACAGTTTTGGTGCGGTAAATCGTTTTATGTGGGGGCTTGGAAATCGTTAAAACGGCGCGTCGCCACAATGGATACCCTGATTGCTTTGGGGACAAGTGCTGCTTACTTTTATTCGGTATTTGTGACATTTTTGCCCGGTTTATTTACCTCGCAAGGTTTGAATCCTAGCGTTTACTACGAAGTTGCCACCAGCGTGATAGCGTTAATTTTGTTGGGAAAAAACCTCGAAAATAGAGCGAAGGGAGAGACTTCGGAAGCAATTCGCAAACTCATGGGTTTGCAAGCAAAAACTGCTCGGATCGTTCGCAACGGAGAAGAGTTAGAAGTACCCATCGCCCAAGTGGCAATTGGTGACATTGTGCAGGTGCGTCCGGGCGAGCAAATCCCCGTTGACGGAGAAGTGATTGAAGGTGCTTCGACGGTAGATGAAGCAATGGTTACGGGGGAAAGTTTGGCTGTCAAAAAGCAACTTGGCGATGAAGTTATTGGAGCGACAATTAACAAAACAGGCAGCTTTCGGTTTCGCGCTACCAGAGTTGGCAAAGATACATTTTTAGCTCAAATTGTCAAGATGGTGCAGGATGCCCAAGCTTCAAAAGCACCGATTCAAAAGTTAGCAGACCAAGTGACGGGCTGGTTTGTTCCTGTAGTAATTGCCATCGCTTTAGCTACTTTTATTATTTGGTTTAACGCGATGGGTAACTTCACTTTGGCGACGGTGACAATGGTGGAAGTGCTGATTATTGCCTGTCCCTGTGCTTTGGGTTTGGCGACTCCGACTGCTGTGATGGTTGGCACGGGTAAAGGTGCAGAAAATGGAATCTTAATTAAAGGAGCCGATAGTTTAGAATTGGCTCACAAAATTCAAATTATCGTGTTAGATAAAACTGGAACGCTTACGGAAGGTAAGCCGACTGTTACTGATTTTGTGACAATTAAAGGAACGGCCCAGAGCAATGAGTTAAAGTTGCTGCAATTGGCGGCGTCTGTAGAGCGAAATTCGGAGCATCCTGTAGGGGAAGCTGTGGTTAGATACGCTCAATCTCAAGAGGTGAAGTTGACAGATATTCAGGATTTTGAGGCTGTGGTGGGGAGCGGCGTGCGAGGGGTTTCGGGGGGAAAGTCGATCGCCCTGGGAAGCCTCAGGTGGATGCAGGAACTAGGCTGCGATACTGAATATCTGGAGCTGCGCGCGCGAGCTTTTGAAGCTGCGAGCAAAACGGTGGTTTGGATGGCTGTAGAGGGCAAAATTGAGGCAATTCTGGCCATTGCGGATGCTCTGAAACCTTCGTCGGCGCGATCGGTGAAAGCGCTGCAAAAACTCGGTTTGGAGGTGGCCATGCTGACTGGGGATAACCGCGCGACTGCGGAGTCGATCGCCCAATCGGTAGGAATTACTCGGATTTTTGCCGAAGTTAGACCCGACCAAAAAGCAGCTCAAATCCAAGCGCTGCAAGGAGAAGGCAAAATTGTAGCGATGGTGGGAGACGGGATTAACGATGCTCCTGCTTTGGCCGCTTCGGATGTGGGAATTGCGATCGGTACCGGCACAGATGTGGCGATCGCAGCCAGCGACATTACCTTAATTTCCGGCGATTTGCAAGGCATAGTTACAGCAATTCAACTTTCCCGCGCCACGATGCGGAACATCCGCGAAAATCTGTTTTTTGCCTTTATTTACAACATCGCGGGTATCCCGATCGCCGCTGGCATTTTGTACCCGATTTTTGGCTGGTTGCTCAATCCGATTATCGCTGGTGCAGCAATGGCTTTTAGTTCGCTTTCGGTAGTGACTAATGCTTTGCGGTTGCGGAATTTTAAAGTGAAAGTTATTGCATAATTTAAGAGGGATTTGAGAAATGTTTAGCCAGCGTCAAGTTTTAGGAAGTCTCGCAGGTTTAGGAATTATGCTCGGACTTGCATCGGGAGTTCGAGCCAATCAAATATCAACTCATCCTGCAAATTCAACTGCTCAATTTCGGCAAATAGAACAACCGATAAGTTTAAAAATTGGCATAACAGCAGGCGGATTGAGCTTAATTGGTTTAGAATTATGGTGGTTTTTGTTCAGTAAAAATCAAGCTTAGAAGGAAGAAGGAAGAAGGAAGAAGGAAGAAGGAAGAAGGAAGAAGGAAGAAGAGATACACAGCAAGCTTTTTAGCGAGCCGTATTTTACGTTTTATTAGGTGGATTTACCTAAAACAAAGTAAATTTGGCCGTTGCGGTTTTTTCCACCAAGAACTCGGTAAAATTAAGAAAGCTTAAAAAATTTGGAGTGAGCTAAATGCAACTACTACACACGATGCTCCGAGTCGGAAACCTGGAAGAGTCCCTCAAATTTTACACCGAGGTTCTGGGGATGAGATTGCTGCGACAAAAGGACTATCCAGACGGTAAATTTACTCTGGCTTTTGTGGGCTACGGCGACGAATCCGACACTACAGTTTTGGAATTAACTTACAACTGGGGCGTCGCCGAGTACAATTTGGGTGATGCTTACGGTCATATTGCGATCGGCGTTGACGACATTTACGGTACTTGCGAAGCAATTAAAGCCCGCGGCGGCAAAGTTATTCGCGAACCCGGCCCGATGAAGCACGGTTCAACAGTCATCGCTTTTGTCCAAGATCCAGATGGATATAAAGTTGAATTAATTCAACTGAAAAATCAAGGTAGCAGCAGTCAGAAAGTAAGTGCGGCGACTGCATCTTAGTCTTCGCTAGGACAGGCTAGAAGCCCATCCCACAATTGTGTTTCTTGTGGGATGGGCTTCTAGCCTGTCCCAAAATTTGATTAAAAGAACTTTGGCAATTCAAGTCTGCTTTCAAAGGTAGGCTGGCACCTACCAAGGTATGTAGTTGCGCTTCAGCGCTCTTTATAATATTAGGGAAGAGCGCTGAAGCGCAACTACGTACCTAATTTGAGCGCTGAAGCGCAACTACGTACCTAATTTGAGCGCTGAAGCGCAACTACGTACCTTTGGAGCGCTGAAGCGCAACTACGTACCTAATTTGTCTGACGACAATAAAACCGCCCTGCTACTGACAGAATGCGAAGGGGTTTTCCACACTTTTAATTCGATCGCACTGACGGTACAAATTGCTGCAAGTAACTCTTTTGCCACAAAATAGAAAAACTGTTCCCTATTTGGCTTAAACTGTCAAATTTAGGAATTAATTTAGATTCTCGGCGCTTGTCTAAGGCAGCGAGCGTCGCAAAGAATATAGCTAATACTAACAAAAATACCACCATCACAATAAAAAACATAGTCCAATAGACTAGAAATTCACTTTGGTAGTAGTTGACGGTCAATATCGAGTTAATCACTGCATCGGATAAATACAAAACTAGCCCTATTGAAAACCACACTCCTAACAATAGCCACGTCCACTTAAACATCTGTGTTGCAGTCTTGTTATTTTTGGACGCCGAAAGTTCTAAATCTCTAATTTTGCTGTTAATTTTTGATGTGACTTCATACAAAGTAGACTGCAAAGAATCTCTGATTAAATTCAAATCGTTGTCGAGGTTTATGCACTGCTCGGACGTGCTTTTGTCAACACTCACGTTTTGGAGTTTCCTGCGGTGTTCAGCCAGTTTATTACCAAGGGTCTGATCCCATTCTTGCAGCCGCTCTACTGTCAAATACAAAAGTTCCCTATTCGCATCTAACAAGCTCTGACAATCTAGGATCGACTTAACTAACTTGCTCAAATTGTGAATATGCTCGTCTACAGCATTTTGGTATTCCCTCTGTTTATCTGACAAGAAATTTGCCATTGCGATATCATCGTCGCACAGCGACACAGCCTCAGAATACACGCCGTCAATTTCCTTTTTATCTAGATACAGTGACGCTTTGCACTCCTCAATTTCGGGAATGGTCAGAGATTCTAAAGACTGATGTTCTACATGAAATTTATATAGGAGCGCTGTCATAATTTGCGCCGATTTTCGGTCTAGCCGATCTTGGTAAGGTTCTAACATAATTGCCGCTCGATTTTTGATCGCCGCCTCCGGGTGGTGCAGAAACTCAAAAACTTTGGCAACTATTTGGGAGAATTCCCACTCCTTAAAATTATTTTTCGCCACATCCAAAAAGTTGGTGATGGCTGCATCCTTTTCGGCATGAAATTTGTACCCATCATCCGTAACTGCGATCGCAGGAAATACGCGATCGACCCAAAACAGATATTCCTCGCAATCCATTAACACACCTAGCAGCAGCCAGCTAGGGCCGTAGACCCAAAAATCGAGACAATTCTCATATTCCTTACCGCTGTCCATTCTGCTGTTGTCGTTCAAAGCAAATTTATTGCTGGCTAACAGTTTAATTTGCTCTTCTACAACCCGCTGCTCAATTTCTGCTGCATTAATTGTGACATGGCCAGCAGATTCCTTGCCTTGTGCTTGCCATTCATCCAACAAAATTGACTGAATGCTAACAGCAGCACACCACCGAATTAAAGGAGTCGCTCCCCCTAGCGCTTCCTGTTCCAACACCGCTAGCTTATTTTCGCTAAAATCACTTGATACAGGTTCCTCACTTGATATAATACCCTCTCGCACCTTGCCCAATGCTTGAATTGCCAAAGCCCGAAACAGCAAATTTGGATGCGGTTTTCTAGCGGATTCTGGTATATCTTGCCCTAATATTCCGCTTTTGGGTACGTCCAGAACTTCAGCAAAAGGAGCGATTCCGCATTGTTGCAAGATGCCTTCAACGGTGTTTATTCTTTCCCAAGGTTGAGTATATTTGGTGAGACTGAAGATGAGCGCTGTGTCGCTGCACTCCATTGACTCAGGGATGCTAGTGCGATCGAGTTTCCAGAGATTGCTTGTCATAATTTGTCGCCATGACAATTGCTAGATCTTAACGTCGTTGTCCGATGCTGAATGCAACTCTACATCTACTGCTGCTTTTTGTCAATATTAGTCCCGAACGCAGTTGACACATAGGTAAGCTGGGTATCAAATTTCACGAGTATATTTCTGGTTGGTTGCTTTCATGCGATCGAGTTCAGTGAAGGCTGATACCCCCTATCCCTGAATAAGGGGAATAAAAGAGTTCTTCAAGTCTCCTAACTATCAGGGCGATGCGAGGATCTCCGAAGGCTCGACAGTATTAACTCAACCGTATGGTTAACAAAACCGATATTTTCCGTAGCAACCGGGTTGAGCAAGCCAAATATCTGTCGGCGACTAAGGAATGAGAATTAAATAACTTACAATTTTTATTATTCTTGTGGGATGGGCGTCCCGCCCGTCTTTTCGGGACGGGCTCTCCCGCCCATCCCACAAATATGTGTAAATTATTTAATTCGCGATCCTCAGTATATAATTTTACACGAATCCGATAAGATGTCTAATTTGCAGGCTATTTTTTTTGACTCGAATCAACCTAGGATGCTTCTTTCTTTTTCGGGAGTTTTAAAATTTTGTCCTTCGCCATTTTGTCAACGATTACGTCGCTGATAATTTGAGCTCCGTGGGAGGTAAAGTGCACGCCATCATTAATTTTTACATAACCTCGCTTGCCGGATTTGTCAGCAACTACGGGGACAAAATTCCCTGCTTCAGCAAAAGCATCCCAAGTAGAAATAAATTCTATTTTTGATGAAGACTTGCTGGCATTTTTATAGATGTCGTTCATGATGGGAAAAGCTTTGAGATACGAAGATTTGTTAGATATCGATTGACCTATCCAATACACTTTTTTTACGGTGGAAGAGCCAAGTAATTTGGCATATTTATCTACTCTTGCTTGATAAGCTTTTTGCCATTCTGGGGTCAGAATAGCCCGATATTTTCCTTGGTTATCGGTGATATCTTGAGTGTCATTACCTCCGAACAAAATTATCACTACATCTGGCCCGTAATCCTGGATCATTTCACTGGTTCTGGCGTACCAGTCATAATAATCTATCCGATTTAATCCGCTCGATACTTTGTAGTCGATTTTGGTATTTGAGATATTGTATTTTTCTTTAAGAGTGTACTGGAGTTGAGTTCCTAAATCGAACATTACGGAATCTCCAATAAATAAAAATTTGCGATAAGCTACGGTTAGTTTTGGTTTGGATGGAGTGGGTTTCTTGGCAGGCTTTGGGAGGATGACTGCCGATTTTGTTGCGGTTTTGACCGGAATTTTGTCGGGGTTTTTGGAAATGCTATCGAAGTTAATATCTTTGATTTTGCTCCAAAAATCTTGTTCGGATTTCCTGAAGCCGTCTATTTCGATCTGGCGCGCTGCTTGTTTGATTTCGGTACTGGCTAAAGGAGTTGAAGAAAAGCTTTTCACAAATAAGGATAAGTTGGAAAATATTAAGGTGAGAATTACAGAGGTAACTATCAACAAAATTTCTCGGTCTTTCATAAGAAGTTATTTGTTATTTGTTATTTGTCATCATAAAGGAAGGAGAAAGAACGTAATAAGATAAAAAAAAGTCTTTTTTGTGATTTATATAGCGGTTCTCAAAAAAGCCAGGTATGCCCTATGCCCTATGCCCTATGTCCTATGCCCTATGCCCTATGCCCTATGCCCATGAGTACCTCATATGAGAACTCGAAAGGCTATACTTGTTTATTAGAAGTTAAAGTAAATAAAAGGTGGGACGGTACTTGGGCCTAGCATTAAGATAGCATACACGAGCAGGGAAACTAAGACAACCCGAAAGAATAGGTTGTTTAATGACAATATTGTTTGCAATACTTGGGAAATGATCTCGCCCCACAGGTTGATTGCGCCAATGACTGCAATTACTAGATACAATTGCCAAAAGTTGAATTGAACAGTTGCAGCAGAAAAACGAAAGATTCGTTGAAAAAACCCGATCGCAGTTTTCCAGTTGGGTGTGCCGAAAAATACCCAGCTACAGGTAACAAAGGTAAAGGTTAACAACCAACTGCAAAATTTGGCAAATCTCGGAAAGGCGTAGTCTAATTTGAGATGGATAGCTTGGGGAATATCTTTACATAGATGGTTGACAATCAGTCCTAAACCGTGGATTGTTCCCCAGAAAATAAAGTTTAATCCTGCGCCGTGCCAAAATCCGCCGATCGCCATTGTTATCAGTAAATTTACGTACTTCCGCAATTTGCCGTATTTATTGCCACCTAAGGGAAAGTAAAGGTAATCCCTCAACCACTCCGAAAGACTGATGTGCCACCTTTTCCAAAATTCTTGCAGGCTGAGCGATCGGTATGGCATATTGAAATTGGCGATCGGTTTGAAACCCAACAAGCAAGAGATACCGTTAGCTAAATCCGAGTAGCCGCTGAAATCTACGTAAATCAAACAAGAATAGGAAATTGCCGCGAGGATTAAATCTATGCTGCTGTACTGCTGGGGGACTTTGAATGGTAGTTGAGTGAAATTAAACAAAAAGCTCGCTAAAGTATATTTTTTGAAGAGTCCAGACAAAATCAAAACGATAACTTCTTCGATTTTATAGTCATATTTACTTGGTGAATTTAGCTGCGTATAAAATTCGTGAGGGCGGGAGATTGGGCCGGAGGCAATTTGGGGAAAGTAGGTAATGTAGGTGGCGTAGTCTATAAATTTAGGACAGGAAATTTTTTGTTGGTAGCAGTCGATTAAATGAGAAATTATTCTAAATGTGTAGAATGATATGCCGACGGGGGCGATTATTTGTAATATTTGAAAATTGGCGGGAATTTTGAGCTGGTTTAGTACCTCAAATAAGGAGGTTACAAAGAAGTTGCAATATTTAAAGATGCCGAGATTGACAATGTTGACAATTATGCCGAAGATGAAGGCAAGTTTTGGCTGTTTGCCGCGATCGACTGCTCGGAGAATGATATAATTGTATACTGTACTTAAAATCAGGAGTCCGAGAAAGTCTAAGCTCCAAAAAGAATAAAATAATAAACTGGAAATTAGCAAGACAATTTTATACAAATCAACTTTGGGCTTTAAGGAGAGGATGGCGCTAAAAATAATTAGGAAAAATACTAAAAATTGGTAAGTAGGAAATAACATAGATGTCAAGGAATCCAAAAAAGTTATGGCAATATAGAGGCTTTCAGTTGAGTGCAATGTAGATATTGGGCAGTACACGCCAGTACCCATTGGTGCCAAAAAACGTCAAACTTAGTGCCGATATTCTGTCTGGCGATTAAGGCTCGATCCCCCCTAGCCCCCCTTAAGAAGGGGGGGACAAGAGCGATCAAAGTCCCCCTTCTTAAGGGGGATTTAGGGGGATCGAGACTTTGCTAGAAGCGAGATTTCTCATGAATTTTAGTCTTAAGTTGACACCTATGGGTACGGCGCCGTGTCTGTGCAGTATTATAGGCAATGGAGAACCTGTATATTTTCATAAGTTCGATCGCCCGATCCGGTCGTACCACACAAATTTTTGCGGTGGATTGCGGACTGTAAGCTTGTACAAGCAGTCAATTGTGTTGCAACTTCGGCGCTCGTTAACCGCACTCATAGATTAACAATCGTGTTTCAAGATTAAGATAGTTGTGAGACCATGTATGAACGGATAACAACAGGAATCCCCTTGATTGCGAGGAACCAACGTGCAGCCAACAGACCCTAGCAAATTTACAGATCAAGCCTGGGAAGCCATAGTCAAATCCCAGGATGTAGCCCGCCGCTTTGCCAATCAGCAGCTAGAGGTTGAACATTTAGCGATCGCCATTCTAGAACAGCAAGCCCTAGCAAACAGCATTCTCAGCAAGGCCGGAGTCGATGTCCCCCGCTTGGCGCAACAGTTAGATGCTTTTGCCAAACGACAGCCGAGAGTTGCCAACGCTGACCAACTATACCTCGGCCGCGGCTTAGAAGTGATGTTAGATGCTGCTGAGTCTGCCAGACAGGCTTGGCAAGATAATTTTATCGCCGTTGAACATTTATTAATAGGCTTGCTAGAAGATGAACGAGTTGGTAGGCGATTGCTGACTAAGGGCGACGGGCCGCCGGGCCGCCCCGGATACGATCGCAAACCGGCCCCCGGTACGATCGATCGCGCGAAACTCGAAGAAGCAATCAAATCAATTCGTGCTACTACCAAAGTCAAAGATCAAAAGCAAACCCAAAGTCAAAGTCAAAGTCAAAACCAAAATTCTGACGCCAACTCCGACGCCCTCACTAAATACGGGCGCGATTTGACAGAAGCGGCAAAAGCAGGCAAACTCGACCCAGTAATCGGCCGCGACGAGGAAATCCGCCGCGTCGTGCAAGTTCTTTCCCGCCGTCAGAAAAACAATCCAGTGTTAATTGGCGATCCCGGAGTCGGAAAAACTGCGATCGCCGAAGGTTTAGCCCAGCGCATTGTCAACGGCGATGTACCGGAATCTTTGAAAAATCGCCAACTATTCAGCCTCGATATGGGCAGTTTAATTGCTGGGGCAAAATTCCGGGGCGAATTTGAAGAACGATTGCGTTCTGTGCTGCGAGAAGTTATCGATTCCGACGGGCAAATCGTCCTATTTATTGATGAATTGCACACGGTTGTTGGCACTGGCGGCGGCGGAAGTTCCGGTTCGGGAATGGATGCCGGAAATTTGTTGAAACCAATGTTAGCCAGAGGTGAATTGCGCTGTATCGGCGCTACAACTCTCGATGAATTCCGCAAAAATATTGAAAAAGATCCGGCACTGGAACGCCGCTTTCAACAAGTATTTGTCGGGGAACCGACTGTGGAAGATACTGTTTCAATTTTACGCGGATTGAAAGACCGTTACGAACGCCACCACGGGGTAAAAATTACCGATTCGGCGCTGGTTGCTGCTGCTACTCTGTCTTTTCGCTATATTTCCGATCGCTTTTTGCCGGATAAGGCGATCGACCTTGTAGACGAAGCGGCCGCCCATTTGAAAATGGAGATTACCTCCAAACCCGTGGAATTGGAAGGGATTGACCGCCGGGTGATGCAGTTGGAAATGGAAAAATTGTCGATCGAAGGTGAGGGTAAAGGCGCTCTATCCCCGGGAATCGGCCCCCGCATCGAACGCATCACATCGGAGATTGACATTTTAAAAGTCAAGCAGGAAAAACTGTCTTCTCAGTGGTTGGGCGAAAAGCAGTTGTTGGATGCAATCAATAAATTGAAAGCAGAAGAAGACCAGTTGCGAGTCCAAATCGAACAAGCAGAAAGAGCTTACGATTTGAATAAAGCGGCGCAGTTGAAGTACGGTAAATTGGAGACTGCGGTGCGCGATCGCGAAGCCAAGGAAGCCGAACTTTTGAAACAACAAGCTCAAGGTTCTTCCCTGCTGCGGGAAAAAGTTACTGAGGGCGATATTGCGGAAATTGTTGCTAAATGGACGGGAATTCCGGTCAATCGGTTGTTAGAATCGGAACGCCAAAAATTGCTGCAATTGGAAAGCCATTTGCACAAGAAAGTTATCGGTCAAGAAGAGGCTGTAACGGCGGTTGCTGCGGCGATTCGGCGGGCGCGGGCGGGGATGAAAGATCCCGGTAGACCGATCGGCTCTTTCTTGTTCATGGGCCCCACAGGCGTCGGTAAAACCGAGTTAGCGCGGGCGTTGGCGGAGTTTTTGTTTGACAGCGATGATGCGATTATCCGCATCGATATGTCGGAATATATGGAGAAGCAAAATGTCTCCCGGTTGGTAGGAGCTCCCCCCGGATACGTCGGTTACGATGAAGGGGGACAACTTTCGGAAGCAGTGCGGAGACGCCCTTATTCGGTGGTGCTATTTGACGAAGTGGAAAAGGCGCACCCTGATATTTTTAACATTTTGCTGCAAGTGTTGGATGACGGCAGAATTACCGATTCTCAAGGTCGAGTGGTTGACTTTAAGAATACCGTCATTGTGATGACAAGCAATATCGGCAGCGACCACATTTTAGAAGTGTTTGCTAAGAAGGGAAAAACTACCAAAAAACCTGCTGCTAGGAAGCAGGAACCGAAGGAGGTGTCAATTCCCAAGACTGATTATAAAGTTGCTGATGATGGCACTGTCGAGGTATCTGCCCAGCGAGTCGATATCTCAGACAAGAGTGAAAAAGACAATAGTGAAAGTGAAGATTTACCGACTCAAGAACGGGAGACAGACCAAGAGTACGAACAAATGTTAAAACGGGTGATGACTGCTTTGCGATCGCACTTCCGGCCGGAGTTTCTTCAGCGGGTGGACGAGACAATTTTGTTCCACACTTTGAGCAAGACGGAACTGCGGCAAATCGTCACCATTCAAGTCAAGCGGATCGAGCGGCTGTTGGCGGAACAGAAAATCACCTTGGAACTGTCCGATGCTGCAAAAAACCATATCACAGATGTCGGTTACGACCCAGTTTATGGCGCTCGTCCCCTGAAACGCGCCATCCAGCGGGAGTTGGAAAACCCGCTAGCTAACAAGATTCTCGAAAATGCGTTTGTTGAAGGCGATACAATTGCGATCGACTGCGTAAATAACCATTTGCAGTTTCGTAAAAAAGACTCTCTCCCCGCGTTGGTAGGTAACAGTTTGTAGTTGTGTTAGGAACAGGCTTTCCGGCCTGTTCCACAAAAAAGAAATCTTCTTGTTTCCCAGAAAGCCTGGTAGTTTAAAATCATGAAACAACTAACTAGAATCACTCTGAATCCAGAAGTAATGGGAGGAAAACCCTGCATTCGCGGCTTGCGAGTCACTGTTGGCACGATAGTCGGACTGATGGCATCGGGACACTCACCGTCAGGCATTTTGCAGGCTTATCCCTACCTGGAAGAAGCAGATATATATGAAGCGCTTGCCTATGCAGCGTGGCGAGTTGAAGAAGTAGAAATTCCTCTCAAAATAGCGTGAAAATTTTGATTGATATGAACCTGTCACCTGAGTGGACTGTCGTATTTACTAAATACGGAATAGAGTCTCTTCATTGGTCTACAGTCGGCGATCCTCGTGCCACAGATCGCGTTATTATGGAATGGGCGCGAGTAAATGACTATGCCGTATTCACTCATGATTTAGATTTTGGCGCACTGCTGGCCGCAACCCAAGCTGATGCTCCCAGTGTCATTCAAGTGCGTATTCAAGACGTGCTGCCTGCTAATATAGAGAGTTTGATTGTGGAAGTGTTACATCAATTTGAGCCACAAATTGAGTCGGGGGCGTTCATTTCTGTGGATGAAACGCGCTCTAGGGTGAGAATTTTGCCGATTACACTTCGATAATTATTTATGGCCTGTTCTACAAAAATAAATCTGCTTGTGGAACAGGCCAGAAAGCCTGTTATTCAAAAATTAAAAACAGGCTTTCTGGCCTGTTCCACAAAAATAAATCTGCTTGTGGAACAGGCCAGAAAGCCTGTTATTCAAAATAGTCAAGCCTGCTGCTTAATATTACTAATTAGCCATCGTGCGACTGGTGTAAGCATCCATGCTGTAGGCGGGAACGCGAACAGTGTAATCAATTTCTGTTCCAGTCATCGATTTTGCCAGTTGTTCAAAAGATTCATTGCTCCAATTGCGATCGTGAATGGGCTTGGACTGTTCGCCCAGGAAATATGCTTGAGTGCCAATTAAAGATGCTGCGACCCAACCGACGACCAAAAGAGCGATTACAATAGTCATTTTTGCTATTTCCTTAAACTTTTGTTGCTTTATGTAAACAAATGTAACAAAAATTTACAAACAGCGTCAAGGCAGTGTAGTGTCGTGCAAACCGTCCGGTAGGTAGTAAAAACCGTCACTCCGACGGCCGCCGGAGAGGGTTCGAGGGGGAGAGGGGACACGGGGAAAGGATTTATATATAAGTATGTAGGGCGTGCACCGCCAAGCACGGGTCTGTAATACGGCGATCGAGATCCGAATCATGAACTGTATCCGCAATAACAAATAAGATTGTTTAATTTTTTTAGTTAAGAACTTATAAGTTTTGCGTTCATAAATTACGATTAAAACTCTACCACTGGCATGACGAATCGCGATAGAATTATGCGTTATGATTTATCAGTTTGGATTTTTCACTAACAAATCCAAATTACCAAATCCAAATTACCAAATCCAAATTACCATTCTCCCATAAAAATTATGCCAAACTCAATGTTAAATAACGATCCCTTGTGGTTCAAAGACGCCATCATTTACGAAGTACCAATTCGCGCTTTTGCAGACAGCAATGCAGACGGCATCGGCGACTTTCGGGGACTCACAGAAAAACTAGATTACCTGCAAAACTTGGGAGTAACAGCAATTTGGGTACTGCCATTTTTTCCCTCGCCACTCCGAGACGACGGCTACGATACATCTCACTATACCACCGTCAACCCGATTTACGGCACGTTAGACGACTTTAAAGAGCTTTTAGAAGCAGCGCACCAGCGCGGAATTCGAGTTATTATTGAGTTAATTGTCAACCACACTTCCGACCAGCACGCATGGTTTCAGCGAGCGCGGCGCGCCCCGAAAGGCAGTAACGAAAGAGATTTTTATGTGTGGAGCGATACGCCGGAAAAATATCAAGATGCTCGGATTATTTTTCAAGATTTTGAAACTTCTAATTGGGCTTGGGATGCGGTAGCAAAAGCTTATTACTGGCACCGTTTTTATTCTCACCAACCAGATTTAAATTACGACAATCCCGCCGTCCGCCAAGCCATCTTAGATGTGGTAGACTTTTGGTTGGAACTGGGAGTAGATGGACTGCGAATGGATGCCGTGCCTTATCTGTACGAGCGGGAAGGTACTAACTGCGAAAACCTGCCAGAAACTCACGTATTTCTCAAGCATTTGCGGCAGCACGTAGATGAGAAATTCCCGAACCGGATGCTGCTTGCTGAGGCGAATCAGTGGCCGGAGGATGCGGTTGAATATTACTCGGGTGGCGATGAATGTCACATGAATTTTCATTTCCCGCTGATGCCGCGTTTATTTATGGCTTTGCACATGGAAGATAGCTTCCCAATTAGCGATATTCTCCAGCAAACTCCGCAGATTCCTAATAATTGTCAGTGGGCATTGTTTTTGCGGAATCATGATGAATTGACGCTGGAAATGGTGAGCGATGAAGACCGAGATTATATGTATCGGGTTTACGCTCAAGATACTCAGGCGAGAATTAATTTGGGTATCCGCCGCCGCTTGGCTCCGCTGATGGGAAATAACCGCCGCCGCATTGAGTTGATGAATGCTTTGCTGCTGTCTCTTCCTGGTACGCCGGTGCTTTACTACGGCGATGAGATTGGGATGGGTGATAATATCTATTTGGGCGATCGCAACGGGGTGAGAACTCCGATGCAGTGGAGTAGCGATCGCAATGCCGGTTTCAGCCGCGCTAACCCGCAGCGGCTGTACGCGCCACCAATCGTTGACCCTGAATATCACTACGAATCTGTGAACGTGGAAGCGCAGCGGGCGAATCCAAGTTCACTCTGGTGGTGGATGAAACGCTTGATTGCTGTGCGCCAGCGCTTCCAAGCATTCGGCCGCGGCACTTGCGAGTTTCTGTACCCAGAAAACCGCAAAGTTTTAGCTTTTGTTCGCACTTATCAAGACGAACACATCCTCGTAGTCGCTAATTTGTCGCGCTTCGTGCAGACGGCAGAATTAGACCTTTCTCCGTTTAAAGGTGCTGTGCCGGTGGAGATTTTCGGTCGCGCTGAGTTTCCACCTGTTGGCGAATCACCTTACTTTTTGAGTTTGAGTCCTCACACATTTTACTGGTTTACTCTTACTCCTAAACCCGAAGAATTTTCGCTGCACGGTTTTAAGACAAACTTGCCTAGTTTGGCGGTAATCGGCAATTGGAAAACCGCTTTTGTAACAAGTCAATTAAGCGAGATGCTACTCTCTCTTTTGCCAAACTATTTACGCAGCAATCGCTGGTTCATCGGTGCAGATAGGACGATTCAATCGTTGGAAATTAGTGAAATTATTCCTGTAGAATGTCACAATGGTGCGGGAGAAGAATCTACAGTTTACATTCTGTTTGTGCTGTTGAATTATACAGAAGGTATGCCGGAAACTTACGTTTTGCCCGTAGGTTGGGAAGAGATGAAAGGCGATGCGGACGATCGCGCGATCGCACGCCTGCACTTCCCTGAAAGCAACGAAGCCGGGGTGCTATTTGATGCTGCTGGGGACAAAGGCCTGCTGAGCGCGCTGCTGGGGGCGATCGGCAATTCTCGCAGTTACAAAGGTACAGCAGGTCAACTGGTGGGAATTGCCGACATTGCATTCAACTCAGACCAAGATTTATCGCAGCTCGAACCTCACCTGTTCAAAAAAGAACAAAGCAATACATCCGCAGCTTACGGCGATCGCTACGTCCTAAAAATATTGCGAAAAGTCGAAGAAGGAATCAACCCCGAATTAGAAATCGGGCGGTTTTTAACCGATCGCAACCCGATCCAACACTACGCTCCAATTGCCGGAGCCTTGGAATATCACACAGCCGAAAAACAAGTAATTACAGTCGGAATACTGCAAAAACTAATCCCCGACAGCAGGGACGCTTGGTCTTATACATTAGACACGCTGCGCGACTATTTCGAGCAAGTAATGACAGTAGAAGCCAAGCATTTAGGCGATAATTTATCGACAGATCCCGAAAACTATTTACCCAGCGCTTTGACCGCACAAATGCGGCAACCAAACTCTCTAGTAGCCGATTTATCCCTAGAAATTCCGGCCTTAGCTCGCGAACTAATCGGCTCTTACTTAGCATCAGCCGAACTTTTAGGTCAGCGGACAGCGGAACTTCACCTCGCTTTAGCTTCAGACACCGAAAATCCCGCTTTTGCTCCAGAAAACTTCACCTCATTTTACCAGCGTTCCATCTACCAACACATGAGAAATATGGCAGGAAGAACTTTGCTGCTGCTGAAAAAGCGGCTGTCAAAACTGCCGCCAGAAGCGCATAAACTAGCACAAAATCTCCTAAACCGGGAAGAGTTGCTGATGGAACGTTTCAAGTCTATTTTGAACTTGAGAATCACGGCGGATCGAATTCGCTGTCACGGGGACTTCCATTTCGGACAAGTTCTTTATACAGGTAAAGACTTCGTAATTATTGATTTCGGAGGAGAACGGAATCGACCGTTAAGCGAGCGGCGGATGAAAAGATCGCCCCTGCGAGATGTGGCGGGAATGCTACAATCTTTCAATTATGCTGTTACTTTGGCACTGCGAAATGAAGTTGAAAGCGGTATGATCCGCCCTGAAAATCTTCCGGAGATGCAGCAGTGGGCGAATGTTTGGCACCGCTGGGTCAGCCTCACTTTTCTTAACAGCTATTTGGTAACAGCAGCCGATGCCAGTTTCTTGCCAAAATCTATACCAGAACTACAAGTTTTGCTGGATGCTTACATTTTGGAAAAAGGGGTTGCTGAGCTGGCCTACGAACTCAATTACCGCTTGGATTGGGCGGAAATTCCGCTGAAGCGGATTCTGGAATTGTTGAAATTTAATGGCAAGCCGTAGTTGATTTTTAAGTAGTGAGTAGGGTGCTTGTGGCGCACCTGGCATTAACTCGTTTCTGCTGGTATACGAATAATAATTCTCTGAATTTAGTGCTGTCTCGCTCGCGAGCTGTCATCGCGAGCGAGACAGCACTATAATATAATTATGATGTCACGGAATTTGACAGCTCGCGATCGGGACAGCACTATAATATGCACACCTTTGTGGAATCGCTAGCGAGACTCTGACAATATATAATACGCATCTGGCATTACTTAAAATAGAGAGCTGCTTCATATAAAACTTTTTCTTGATGAGTTAACAAAGTGCAGTCAGAAAGCGGGTAAGCGACACAGGTAACAGCGTAGCCAGCTTGCAATTCTGAGGGCTTCAAAAACTTTTGTTCGCTTTGGTCGATTTCACCGCTAAGCAGTTTGGCAACGCAAGCAGAACACTCTCCTTGCTTGCATCCATTCGGCAAGCGGATGCCGGCATCTTCTGCCATATCTAGGATATACTGGTCGTCCGGTACTGCGATCGTGCGATCGAGCGATCGCTCCTCATTCACCAGCCGAACTTGATAAACTGCCATTTTCACCTCTGATATTATTTCCGACTATTAGTGCGGTTGAAACCGATTTTTGTCAAATACAATCGAGACTCGGCGGTTGAAACCGCGTCTACACAAACGAAGTCCGCCTCCGCGGACTAAAGAATAATTGATGTTAGCTTCTTGATATCGGCGATTGAAACCTCTTCTTGTCAAACAAAGTCCGCAGCAGAGGGGGACTGAAGAATAATTGATATTAGCGGAATTCTCGGCTGCTAGACAAGTGCTTGTTGATAATCGAGATTTTCATCCAGATAAATAGCGCGAATATCCTGCGGCAAATTTGACTCTAAAGTTTGATATCCTTTTTGCAGCAAAGCCCTAACTTGAGCGGGCGAAATAGCTTCACCTTCTGCTTGCAAATAAGCTGCAATTCGAGTTTCGCTCCAGCGGAAAGTCTGGGCCATCAACACGACTAAACGTGGCAGTGGCGCCAACAATTCTAAGGCTTGTCTGACGTAACACCACAGGGGAGGCGAAGCGGATTGCAAAGAGTAGTGAATAGACTCAACTGGGGGTAATTCGGCTTGATTGATGCAGACAGCGGTGACATTAATCAGCCAGTTTTGGAGACTGAGATTGTCGCCATCAGGATCTTGGGTTTCGCGGCGCAAATCGAGGCCTCGGAGCTCGTGATAGATGTGCTGCCAGGTGTGGGCGAAGAGGTAATCGCCTTGTACGGGCGATCGCACGGAATGGCGGATCAGGGAGTGTACAATTTGAGCGTAGCGGCAAAAAATCGCCGTGAAGAAGCGGCCCTGATCGGGATGGTTTTGAAACAGGGTCAATAATTCCTGATCGCTGTGATGGAACAGGGATTTGACCACAGGGTGGTTGAGTTCGGAAAAAACTGGTGCTTGCACAATTGTTCTGTAAAGGTTTTGGGTATCAATGCTGTTGCAGCCCGATTCTACACTACGATCTACATTTAATGCAACTGCTTAAAAAGTGTTGATACTTAAGTCAATTTTAATTATATAATGGAGTTGTAGGTGATGCTGCATTAATCTAAATTGATACATATAAATTCTATGTATCCAGCGCATCTAAAAAGATAATTAGTTGTTTCAAGGGTCAAGTGTTTGTATGTCTAGCATTAATACTGGTATCGAGTGGTGCGATCGCACATGGAATCCAACAACTGGCTGCGATAAAGTCAGTCCCGGCTGCACCCATTGTTATGCAGAAGCATTAACAAAAAGGTTTCACACTAATTTTCCTAACGGGTTTACTTTAACGGAATACCCAAAACGTTTGAACGAACCTAAGACTTGGCGAAAGCCTAGTCGCATTTTTGTTAACTCAATGAGCGATTTGTTCCACGAAGATGTTTCTATTGAGTTTCTGAAACAAGTTTTTGAGGTAATGCGTGAAACTCCTCACCACATTTATCAAATTCTTACGAAACGACACAAACGTTTACTAGAGTTAGCGCCTGAACTTGATTGGTCTGATAATATTTGGATGGGGGTGTCTGTTGAAAATCAAAACTATGTTAACAGGATTGATTGTTTGCGACAAGTACCTGCAAAGGTCAGATTTCTATCATGCGAACCACTTTTAGGGCCTTTGCAACTCGATCTAAGGGATATTCACTGGGTAATAGTTGGGGGAGAGTCGGGGCAAAAATACCGTCCAATGCAGGAAGAATGGGCGCAAAGTATTCGGGATCAATGTCAGGATGCTGGAGTCGCGTTTTTCTTTAAGCAATGGGGAGGTAGAACACCTAAAGCTGCTGGGAGATTATTGGATGAGAAAATTTGGGATGAGATGCCAGAAGCATGGAAGAAACATCAAAAAAGATGGCTCAAATAACTACCCTTAATCCCTGTTGAGTAAAAAAAATAAATTTTCTTACAGATACTGTTGGATATTCGTATCATTTTTTAAGCCTAAAGTGGCTTTTTAATGTGTAAGGCTTTTTCTGCTTAGAAGGATTTTTGATTTCTATCAGTTGTTCTGTGTACAACCAATCTAAAACATCATTGTTGTAATGAGTTCGCTTTAAACGTCCTATGTCATTCATTTCTAATATTAGATGAGTAATTGCATCCTCAAAAGATATCCAATCATTAAGCTTGCCCAAACTTTTGATAGCTTGAGTTTTTATTTCAGCTAATCTTTTCTGCTGATCTGAATTCCATTCTTTTTCTAAGAATTTTTTAATTCCTGTGTGACTGTCCTTGAAAAATAGCAATCTTTCCTCCTCCCAAACGAAATCGTTCAAGAAACTTCCAAAAGCTTTTTTGGGGTGATTGCTACCTACTACAATACTATATTTTGGTCTGGGATCACTGTAGCTTTCTTTAATTTCAAAACTGGTTGCTCCTCTAAACCCTGCTTCTCTTTTCATTCTTTCCTTAAAATATTCCAGTGCCCATTTTTCAAATTGTTGAGGTTGATCTTTAAGTTCTAGCCACTTTGGTTTCCAATCTTGGTCTGAATTGACACCTAGGAGTTTAGTCAAGTTTTTGATATAAGTTTCAGCAGTTTTTTGCTCTTTTATGCTATCATATGCGGTTTTATGATGCCCCGCATGGCGAGCTACTGCACTGTTGTGAAATAGTATAAATAGCTCTCCTTTATTCTGACGGACATAATTTCCTATTTCATATATATGCTCAAAAGTAACTCCTTTGACAGCAAAAGTGTCAAGAAAAAATAAAGTAGGATAGCTGTTCAAATCATTCATCACCTCTGGAAAAGCCACCTCAAATTTTTGATTTTCATAAACTTTATAAAACAAATCTTTGCCGATATCTCGACAGTTTTCTTGAAGCTGTTGATTAGACGCCGCTTCAGCCTCTACAAAAAAGCATCTTAAGTTTACTCGTTTTTCTTGACCAAAAAGGTTAGCACATTTTAGAGCTATTAAGGGTGAACCATCTGTATTTTCAAAGTTATGTTGATACTTTGTCCAAAAATTAGAATTATTTACAAAATCTTCAATTCCAATTCCTTCTTTATATTTCCCGGTACCGGCAAAACCATCAACATAGTTGATATGATCGGATTGATAGTTTCCATCACCTCCAAGATTATAGCAAAATGCTTGTAGGTATTTAAGCAGTATCCGATGTTTAGATGCTGACCAGTCTCGTTTGCGTTCAAAAAAGTTTTCTGAATTTTCTGGTTCTTCTGAAAATAGAGATAATTGCTTTCCTTCCATTTTTTATATCCCTAGGTAAAATGCTATAATGAACATTAATGTAGCATAAAAGTTACGATATGAAAAGAGTTAGAGCAAAGTTATGTTTTACTCGGACACTCCAAACCCCCCACCTCCGGGGGTTTCGATCGCAAAAACATCACCGCGATCCATCTCAACACTCGCCGTACTTCCCAATTCCTCAACATTTCCATCAAATCTTTCAACATAATTCCGACCAACTTTCCCCGCTTCACCTCCATGCAAACCACACGGAGAAATCACTCGCCTCCCCGATAAAATTCCCGCAGTCATCGCTTCCAGAAACCGCACTCGCCGCACTACTCCATTACCGCCGCGATGATTTCCATTTCCCCCGCTATTAGCCCGGATTGCAAAACTTTCTAACAACACCGGAAACCGCCATTCCAACACCTCTGGATCGGTTAAACGCGAATTAGTCATGTGAGTTTGTACCGCATCTGTGCCGTCGAAATTTGCACCAGCACCCGAACCGCCGCAAATTGTTTCATAATATTGATAGCGTCGATCGCCAAATGTGAAATTATTCATGGTGCCCTGAGAAGATGCGATCGCACCCAGCGCACAATACAAAGCATCCGTAATATTCTGCGATGTCTCCACATTTCCCGCAACCACAGCCGCCGGATAACGCGGATTCAGCATACAGCCAGCGGGATTGATGATTTCGAGAGGCTTCAAACAGCCAGCATTCAGAGGGATATCGTCATCTACCAAGGTGCGGAAAACGTACAACACAGCCGCTTTACACACCGCAGCGGGAGCATTAAAATTGTTGAATTGTTGGGAAGAAGTGCCAGTAAAATCTATTTTTGCACTGCGCGCAGACTTGTTAATTGTAATAGCTACTTTAATTTGTCCGCCGCTATCCATCGGATAAGTAAACTCGCCATCAGTCAAAACCTCAATTACGCGCCGCACAGATTCTTCAGCATTGTCTTGCACAAAACCCATATAAGCTTGTACTGTTTCCAAGCCGTAATGTTCTACCATCTTGACAAGTTCTGCTAAACCGCGATTGTTGGCGGCAATTTGGGCTTGCAAATCTGCGATATTTTGTGCGACATTGCGAACCGGAAAATCCCCGGCTGTCAGAATTTGTAGTAATTCTGTTTCTCGGAATTTACCCTCGCTGACTAGCTGAAAATTGTCAAACAATACGCCTTCTTCAGTGACTATTTTACTATTGGGAGGCATGGAACCGGGAGTGATGCCGCCGATGTCGGCGTGGTGTCCCCGCGACGCAACATAAAATAAAGGAAGCGAGGAATCACGATTAAATACTGGACTAATAACGGTGATATCTGGTAAATGCGTGCCGCCATTGTAGGGATTGTTAGAAACATAAACATCGCCCGGTTTAATAGTATGACTTTGTGCTAGGATTAAAGCTGCAACACTTTCGCTCATGGAACCGAGATGCACGGGAATGTGCGGCGCGTTGGCAACTAATTGCCCGTTTGCATCGAAGATTGCACAGGAAAAGTCCAGGCGTTCTTTGATGTTGACTGAGGAACTTGTATTTTGTAAAGTCACGCCCATTTGTTCGGCGATGGCGCGAAATAAGTTATTAAAAATTTCTAGCAAAACTGGATCTGATTTAACCGCCGATGAATGGGTTTTAACTGCATTCATCGGCGCGGATCTGCGGTTCAAAATTAAGTCATTGTTTTCGGTGATTTCGCCTTCCCAACCCGGTTCTATGATATTAGTTCCAGTTGCTTCGACAATCATCGCCGGGCCCGTAATGCAGTCGCCCGATCGCAAATCGTCTCTCTGATAAACAGGTGTTTCTCGCCACCCGCCAGCAACATACATTTGTACAGGCAAGATGCCTGTGCCACAAGATGGGGAAGTTGTTGATGCTTCAGCCACAGGCAAGATGCCTGTGCCACAAGATGGGGGATTTGTTGATGCTTCAGCCACAGGCAAGATGCCTGTGCCACAAGATGGGGAAGTTGTATAATTATCAGCCACAGGCAAGATGCCTGTGCCACAAGATGGGGGATTTGTATAATTATCAGCCACAGGCAAGATGCCTGTGCCACAAGATGGGGAAGTTGTATAATTATCAGCCACAGGCAAGATGCCTGTGCCACAAGATGGGGAAGTTGTAGAATTATCCAGTACATCCATTGTTTCTACAACTTCTACAGAAACTGCTTCTACAATTAGCGATTTTTCCGGCATAATAAAACTGTAACGCTGTCGGTGTGCTGCTTCAAAATCAGCCTGCATCTCCTCAACACTCCCAGCAAAATTCACCATCAAAACCGAATCGCTTCCCTGATATTTAAGATGCAGCTTCCTCACAACCAAAACCTCTTTCTCTCCCTCTGCGCCCTCTGCGCCTCTGCGGTTCAATTCCCCTTTTCCCTCCGCCTCCAATTGCGCTAAAATATCATGCAAATCCGCAATTAATTCAGCAGTTAATAATTGCTCGATCGCCCTTTCGCGCATAGCCCGCACATCAGCCAAACCCATACCGTAGGCGGATAACACCCCCGCGTAGGGATGAATAAACACCCGTTTCATGCCCAAACAATCGGCGATCGCACAAGCGTGTTGGCCGCCCGCACCGCCAAAACAGCACAACGTATACTCGGAAACGTCGTAACCGCGCTGAAGCGAGATTTTTTTCACCGCATTAGCCATCTTTTCCACCGCGATCGCCAAAAACCCCTCCGCCACCTGTTCCGGTGTCCTCTCGCCTCCAATTTCCCCCGCTAACTGCACGAATTTTTGCTTAACTACGTCAGAGGCGATCGGCAAATCTCCCGTCAATCCAAACACTTTCGGGAAAAAATCAGGTTGAATTTTGCCCAACATCACATTGCAATCAGTCACCGTCAAAGGGCCGCCCTTCCGATAGCAAGCAGGGCCTGGATTTGCGCCCGCAGACTCCGGCCCGACGCGGTAGCGCGCGCCGTCAAAAAACACGATCGAACCGCCACCGGCTGCTACAGTGTGAATTGCCATCACGGGCGATCGCAATCTCACCCCAGCAATTTCCGTCTCAAATTCGCGTTCGTATTCGCCGTTATAATGGGCAACATCTGTCGAAGTTCCGCCCATATCAAAGGTGATGATTTTGTCAAAACCAGCCTTTTTACTCGTTTGAACTGCACCGACAATTCCCCCAGCCGGGCCTGATAAAATACTGTTTTTTCCTTGAAATTGGGCGGCATCAACTAAGCCGCCGTTTGATTGCATAAACATTAATTGGGGGAATTGGGCATTGGGAATTGGGCATTGGGAATTGGGCATTGGGAATTGGGCATTCCGAGGATCTACCTCAATTAACTCACTGGTTATTTGTTCGACATATCGGCGTAAAATCGGAGATAAATAAGCATCGACAACCGCAGTATCTCCCCGCGAAACTAATTTCATTAAAGGGCTGACTTCGTGAGATACTGATATTTGACTAAAACCAATTTCTCTGGCTATTTGAGCAACTTGTTTTTCGTGTTCCGAATAGCGGTAGCCGTGCATAAAGACGATCGCACAACTGCGAATTCCGTCATCGTAGGCTTGCTGCAAAAACGGGATAAACTCAGGATTGACAGCAATTAACTCTTCACCTCGGGCGCTGTAACGTTCTGCAACCTCAATAACGCGATCGTACAACATCTCGGGCAGCACAATGTGGCGGGCGAAAATATTCGGGCGATTTTGATAGCCAATTCTCAGCGCATCGCCGAAACCTTTGGTAATTAACAGAATAGTGCGATCGCCCTTACGTTCGAGTAAAGCATTTGTCGCCACCGTCGTCCCCATTTTAATCGCTGCAATCTTGTTCGCCGGTATCGATTCCCCCGCCTCAATCCCCAAAATATCGCGAATTCCTTGCACTGCTGCATCGGTGTAGCGATCGGGATTTTCCGACAGCAGCTTGTGAATAACTAACCTACCGTCGGGCTTTTGGGCGACAATATCGGTAAAAGTACCACCGCGATCGATCCAAAATTGCCACGAAGTGCGATCGGGAAAATCAACATTCATATCTTTTTCTATCATCTTCTTTCTTTATTCCTTCGCGTTTTTCGCGTCTTCGCAGTTCATTAAAATAAAATTATAGATATCGAATAGCCTCAACCAAGCCCCCACAAACACCAGCCAAAAAATCCAAATCCAAAGTCTCAATCTTATCACTCGGTTGATGATAGTGCGGATTCCGCATATTAGCCGTATCCGTCACCATAATCGCCGGATAACCATTATCCCAAAAAGGAACATGATCGCTGCGGCGAGTATCCGGCACAATCAAACCTCGATTCGGCACCGGCAACCACTCGCAATCCTGACCGACTTTGCGGATATTTCTGCTCAAAGTAATCATATCGCGCACAGTCCGCAAGTTCCCAATTAAAGCAATAAAGTTGCCAATATTCGGATAAAAATATTTTAGTCCAGCCGGATAGCTTTGGGAGTTCGGAGTGCGATCGCAATAACCCAACATTTCCAAAGCAATCATCAACCGAATTGACTGTTGCTGTTGCTTGCATTTAGCTGCATAATGCCTGCTTCCCCAACAACCAGATTCTTCCATATCGAACGCAACTAACTGTACTGGATATTTTAGCGGTTGAAGTGCGATCGCCCTTGCGAGTTCCAGCAACACAGCAACACCCGTAGCATTATCATCAGCCCCAGGCGTCCCCGGCACAGTATCGTAATGAGCGCCTATAATAATCGGCAAATTTTCTTGCTTCCCCCCCTTAGCAAGGGGGGGATTGAGGGGGGGTAAATCCAAGATAAAATTGTGATGAATTCGCCCGCGCACCGCAAAATCGTCGGTTTCTACAGCGCCCCACTGTCCCAACTGTTCGCGAATGTATTGCTGCACATAGAAGTGCCCTGCGGATGCCAAGTAAGGATTGCGATCGCGTACAATTTGAATTAGGTGGCTGTGCAGGCGTTCTTTTAGATCCATGACATCCGAGATACAATGAGTACATTCAGATTATAGGGGATTTAATTATGATTAAAGAAGTCAGAATCAAAAATTACAAGTCTATTCAAAAGCTGAAGCTGGAATTAGGACGAGTCACCGTACTGATTGGCGAAAATGGCTGCGGTAAGAGCAATATTTTGGAAGCCATCGCCCTGGCTTCGGCGGCTGCTAATGATAAACTGGATAACGAGTTTCTTGCTGCACGGGGGATTCGGGTGACAGAACCTCGATTTATGCGATCGGCTTTTGAAAAAGATAATCTTACTAAAGATATCAGCATTGAATTAAGACAGAATGATAAAGAACAATTTAGTTGTATTTTACAAAATGATAATTCTCCCTATTCTCAGTGGATTAGTAAAAAATTTTTTGGTAATTCTGAAATATCTACAGAGAATGCTCTTAAACTTTTTGTTGAGCAATACGGGGGACAAGACAAACTTTTATCAATTTTAAAAGGAGCAACTCAACTAACGGAACAAGAATTATCAATATTCAACAAGGATGTAGACTCATTTATTGAATTATATTATCTAAATAAGTTTATTGTTTACTCCCCTGAAAACCCAGCTTTACGAACCTTTGAAAAAGAAGGGCAAATTCAACCATTAGGCATTAATGGTCAAGGTTTGTTTAAACTTATAAATATCTTGAATGCAGATAACCCAGATAAACTTAATCAAATCAAAGACAAGCTGCAATTGATAGATTGGTTTAAAGATTTTGAAATTCCTCACAATCTATCAGCGATGCAAACTTCTCTCCAAATTACAGATAGATACTTAGATACAGATTTAAGTTATTTCGACCAAAGAAGCTCGAATGAAGGCTTTTTGTTTTTACTGTTTTACTTTACCTTGTTCATAAGCGATATCACACCTAAATTTTTTGCAATTGACAACATTGACGCTTCTCTAAATCCTCGATTATGCCGCCGGTTAATCGAAGAATTAGTCGAACTAGCAAAAAATAACGATAAACAAGTCATCTTGACAACTCATAACCCCGCTGTTTTGGACGGCTTAGATTTAGATGATGATGAACAGCGGTTGTTTGTGATTTCCCGCAACCAATTAGGTTATACTAAAGCTAGACGTATTCTCAACCCGGAACCTTTGGATGGACAAGAACCTGTAGATTTATCAGAGGCATTTTTGAGGGGCTATATCGGCGGACTTCCTGAAAATTTTTAATATGATTAAGTTTGGATTGATTACAAAGGGACTTACCGAATTTTTATGTCCTATAATAGAGACAAAGCTTAGGAGATTAGTATGCAAGCATACAAACTTAGAGGTAAAATAGATGAGGCTGGGAATTTGGTAGTTTTGGAATCCCTGGATATGCCAGCCGGAGATGTGGAAATCATCGTTTGGCCGGTGGCTGATGCGGTTGTCAGTTCCCCACAGCTAGTAATCCAGTCAGAAGAAGCTAACCTTAAAAGAAAAGTGAAAACTAAAATCAAGGCTTTGCAAGCCTGGTTTGAGAATACTCAGCCTGTCCCGCCTGACTTCGATGCAGAGGAAGCTAGATGGGAAGCTTTGAAGGAGAAACACAAGCTATGAAAATCTTGCTAGATACCAATATCATCTTAGATATCGCCCTTGAACGACAGCAATTTTTTGGTGAAAGCGAACAAGTTTTGTCCTTTGTTGAACAGGCACAAGTAGAAGGTTATATTTCAGCCTCTACTTTTGGCGATATTTACTACATCATACGTAAAGTTAAAGGTCGAGATTCAACGCTTGAGTTTTTGAAATATATAGCCACATTTTGTCAAGTGGCGACTGTGGATAGCTCTGCTATTTCAATGGCATTAATTTCCAACTTCAAGGATTTTGAAGATGCGATTCAGTATAGCACTGCCGTAGTCAATCAAATTGATGCCATTGTCACCCGCAACCCGCGAGATTTTCCGGTGACAACTCCTCGAATTGTCACTCCCAATCAGTTAATTGAAGAGTTAACCAATTCTGTCTAAACCTCCGGCTCCAATTCTGTAGCCCGCACTTGCACGGGAAATTCAACTGCATTCAACTCCGACGACTCTAATAACTGCACTTCCTCCTCAGAATTCGCTGCACCATTCCGGCCTTTCCCCAATTTCTCAGCCAAAGTATCCCGCTGATTAATCAAATAAATACTTACCAAAGTCAGCCCGACTCCCATCGATTGCAGCGGATTCAATACTTCGCCCAACAACAAATTCCCGAACAGCAAAGCAAAAATCGGAGTCAGAAACGTTAGAGAACTTAAACTCGTCAAACTGCCGCTTGAAGCAAAGTAAAAGAATAAACCGTAGGCGATCGCACTTCCGAACACAGTAGAATACCCTAAAGCCATCCAACCCGACAAATCGATATTCACAAACTGCCCCGACTCAGTAGCCGCCGAAATCGCCAACAACGGCAAACCCCCTAAAATCATGTGCCAGCCCGTCGCCACCACCGGATCGACATAACGGCAAACCCAGCGCACCAAAACCGTACCCACAGCCATCGACAAAGCCGCCAACAGCATCAACCATTCCCCGCCCTGAAACACACTTTCGATACCCGCAGAAACCTGCACGGTTTCAGGATGAAATAGCCCCAAAATAAAGCCATCCGGCAACCCAATCAAACTGATGCCGATAACGCCAATTACTAAGCCCAACCAGCCCCAAAAACCTATTTTTTCTTGAAACAGCCACAAACACAAAATCGCCACTGCTAGTGGTTGAGAATCTATCATTACAGAACCCAAACCCGCACCGGTTCTCGCCAAACCTTCGGCTAAAAAGCCTTGAAACAAAGTGCCGTCAACTAATGCAAACAGCGAAATCCACAGCCAAGCTTTCCAACCCTGCGGCTGCTGTTTTCCCATCAATGCCGCCGCCAGCAACACCAACACGCCCGCAGGTATTAAACGCACGACAGCCACAAACAGCGGTGTCGTGTGTGGCATCACCCCTTTCATCGCTACCATCGCGGTTCCCCACAGGAAAAACGGCGCAATGAGTAACAGCGGGGCAAAGGGCAGTTTAGAATCGGTAAGTTTTAGCTGCATGGCGGAGGCTCCAAATAATTGATGAGAGTGGCGCTCTCGGGAATGATGTAGATTTGTTAAGCAATTTTTACAATTATATATCGAAGGTGGGTTAAGTGCGATCGAACGGGCAAGATGCCCCTTCCACAATTTGTGAAATGTGTTGTGGAACAGGCATCTTGCCTGTTGCAGTTCCAAAATCAGTGAAATGTGTTGTGGAACAGGCATCTTGCCTGTTGCATTCCAAAATCAGTGAAATGTGTTGTGGAACAGGCATCTTGCCTGTTGCGGTTCCACAATTTGTGAAATTGGTTGTGGAACAGGCATCTTGCCTGTTGCATTCCAAAATCTGTGAAATTGTTTGTGGAACAGGCATCTTGCCTGTTGCGAACACAAGCACAACATCTAACCCAATGAATAAGGCACACTAGAAGTGAGATACAAAATTTCACATTGCCCGAAACTGCCCATGATTTGGCCATTCAAGCCCCGCTACCGCAAACAAATCGCCCGCATCGAAGTCACCGGAGCGATCGCCGGAGAAACCCGCAAACGAGTTCTAGAAGCGCTCAAAACCGTTGAAGAGCGCAAATTTCCCGCCTTGCTGCTGCGGATAGACAGCCCCGGGGGCACTGTCGGCGATTCCCAAGAAATTTACAGCGCCCTCAAGCGTTTGGGCGAAAAAATCAAAATTGTCGCTAGTTTTGGCAATATTTCAGCTTCTGGCGGAGTTTACATCGGCATGGGAGCTCAACATATCGTTGCTAATCCCGGTACAATTACCGGCAGCATCGGCGTGATTATCCGGGGTAACAATCTAGAAGGGCTGCTAGAAAAAGTCGGCGTTTCTTTTCAAGTGATTAAATCCGGGCCCTATAAAGATATCTTGGCATTCGATCGACAATTGACCGAGCCCGAACAGCAAATTCTGCAAGACTTGATCGACAGCAGCTACCAGCAATTCGTGGAAACCGTCGCCGAAGCCCGGAAACTCCCCGTTGAAAACGTCAAAACTTTTGCCGACGGTCGCGTTTTTACCGGCCAGCAAGCCTTAGAATTGGGTTTGGTCGATCGACTCGGAACCGAAGAGGACGCTCGCCGCTGGACTGCCGAACTCGCAGGCCTCGATCCCGAAAAAACCGAATGCTGCACTCTAGAAAAACAAAAACCTTTCCTAAATCGCGTCTTGGGGAGTAGTCTTGATACATCCGGGCTTTGGGCTTACAAAAATTTGCTGGAATTCGAGCTGTCTACTAGCGGTTTACCGCTGTGGCTGTATCGCCCGTGATTAAATAGTCAGTTGGCAGTTGGCAGTAGTCAGTTGGCAGTGGTAATTAGTAATTGGTAATTGGTAATTGGTAATTGGTAATTGCAATTAACAACTAACAACTAACAACTAACAACTGACAACTAACAACTGACAACTAGCAACTGACAACTGATAAAAAATGGAGAATATTTGCGTGGATTGGCAAGTGCGGGCGATTCGCGGGGCAACAACTGCCAGCGATAATTCGGTAGAAGCAATTCGAGAAGCGGTGAGAGAACTGTTAGATGAATTAGAAACAAGAAATAATTTAGATCCGGAATTAATAATTAGTGTTACGTTTTCTGTTACCCGCGATTTGGATGCTGTCTTTCCGGCTGCGATCGCCCGCGAACGCCCTCGGTGGTGCAATGTTCCTTTGTTGGACGTGCAGCAAATGTACGTTAAGGGTTCATTAGAACGCTGCATCCGCTTTTTAATTCACGTCAATTGGCCCGCACACACCGAAATTTATCATCCTTATTTGCGCGGAGCTCAAAATTTGCGGCCCGATTGGAATTTAGCCGTCGCGGTTGCTGCGGAAAAATAAGAAAATCACTTTTTGATTGATTCAAGAGTAAACCCACCAGCCATGGTGGGTTGATTTTTAACTGAGGAATGAAAAGATGTAATAACAAAATGAGTGATTACAAAGGATGGGGAGCATCTCAGTTTTGCATTTAATAGTGCTGTCCCCGCTCGCGTATTATACGATACGCGAGCGGGGACGCTCGCACTATAAGAAAAAAATGCTTTTACAAAAATGAGATGCTCCCAAAGGATGTAACTACTGCCAACATTTTAGAGCAGACGGAACTTGTCCGGCTTTCGATCCAGGTCTAATTCCCTTAATAATTGTTGACGCGCAAATTAAACACACTAAGCCTTTGAAAAATCAGAAAAACACAATTGTTTACGAGCCAACTGAAAAACACATAATGTACAGGTATAGTCCTGATTAAGTATTGATGAAGTTGAGCTATTAGCTGCAATTGTTATGGATTGCAACAGTCTGTTGTTAATCCCAGATTTGCCGTAAATTCAAGGTAAATCCCGGCAACACATCTACCGGAACAGTTTGAGGTTCTTGCAATACCTCAACTTCTCGATCGGGGCGATAAATTTCCATTTGTTGCTTTTTGCGGTTAATTAACAAACCCAGACGACAGCCATTGTCGATATACTCTTGCATTTTGTCTTGAGTTTTTTTCAGGCTATCGCTTGGTGAAAGAATTTCAATCACAAAATCGGGACACAGCGGGATGAATTTTTCTCTTTGTTGTGCAGTCAAAGCCTCCCAGCGAGATTTTTCGACCCAAGAGACATCGGGAGATCGATCGGCTTTGTTTGGTAGAGTAAACCCTGTCGATGAGTCGAAGACTTCGCCGAGTTGAGTTTGCTCGTTCCAGATTGCCAGTTGTACAATCAGTTTGACGTTACGTTTTCCGGTTTCTCCTCCTGTCGGCGGCATCACGATTAATTCTCCATTAGGGTTCCTTTCTAGTTTTAAATCTGGGTTTTCTTGACAGAGTAAATAAAACTGTTCTTCGGTAAGTTTGATAATTGGGTTGAGGTCGAGAGTAATTTGGGTCATGGCAGTTGCGATCGGCTGAATTGAAATAGGCTTCTCCAGCAGATAAATTTATTTTAGCTTACCTTTTTCGGTTGGGATTGGCTTAGATAAAAAACATAAAAAAACCGGCTTCTCGAAGAAACCGGATTTTTTGTCAATCAGTGGCTTTCTTGTGATGCAGCCTAATCCCTAAAAAGATGTCATATATAAAACTCCAAAAGTCCTTTTTACCTTCCAATATTCCCAGACTTTGAGGAGAACCCTTTTCATCTAACAGCGGCTTCACAGCTTCATAAGCTGGCTTGTAATTGTACCAAGGAATTGAAGGCCACAAGTGATGGATCAAATGATAGTTCTGTCCCAAAATTAAAATATTCAGAATTGGACTAGGATATACTCTGGCATTTTTCCAGCGATCGCGCTCGTGAAACGGACGGTGTGGCAAATAATCAAAAAATAAGCCCAAGGCTAACCCCACTACCAAAGCAGGAGAAAACCAAAAGTTCAGCACATAGCCTAAATGGTCGTATTGAATTGAGAGATAAACCACTCCGATCACAAACAAACGGCTGAAAAACCATTCCCAAAGTTCGTATTTCCGCCACAGTTTGCGCTTAAAGAAGAAAATCTCGTGGTAAAAAAACCTCGCAGCAATTAGCCACAGAGGCCCACCCGTAGAAACATAATGGTCTGGATCGTTATCTGGGTCGTTAACGTGGGCGTGATGCTGCATATGTACCCGCGTAAATACCGGGAAAGCAAAGCCCAACATCAGCGCGCTACCGTGTCCCAAAATAGCGTTAATTGTACGATCGCGGTGCGCCGCGTTGTGAGACGCATCGTGAATCACCGTTCCAGCCATGTGCAACGCCAGCACGTTCAGCGAAAAACAACACCAATCCGGCCAGTCCCCGTACCAGTAACCCACAAAGGAAATCGCGATAATCGCTAATGCACTCAAAAACAACAGCAGCGTCGGATTCAAGTCACCCGGAGGACTCAGAAACTCTTTCGGCACTGTCAGCGGCCGTCCTGCCTCCGACATTTTTGTTAACACTCCTTAATATTTCACACTTGCGTAGTATAAGATACAAGTCTGCCAATAGTAAAGTTTCGTGAAAAAACAGAGTCCGATCGCCAGACAGTTGCCTCTGCACAAGAAGCCAAGTATTGCTGCTGTGAAACGATCCCAATCCTCGATTAGCCGCATAGCAGAGCAGCTCAAGTCTAATAAATGGGTATATCTGTATTTATGTCAACCCTGGGAGCGGAAATATTTTCTAAAAAAGCCGATCGCCAAGAAAAGATTACCGATCGGTAAAAAGTCAGATATTCTATATATTGGTCAATGCCTGCTGTTTTGACGACTATCAAAATTTTTAAGACTTGAGACTAGCGTCATTGCTTGTACTGAAAGATGAAAAGTTAGCCGAAATTTAAACTAGAAATCCTCCAGCCACCCCATCTCAATTCATGCAACTGCCAAAAGCCCTACGCCGAACTAAAATTGTAGCCACCATTGGCCCAGCAACATCCGACCCAGAAGTGCTCCGCAACCTCATAGAAGCTGGCGCCACAACTTTGCGACTCAACTTTTCCCACGGAACAGAAGATGACCACCAGCGCAGCATTCGCTTAATCAGACAAACGTCCTTTGAACTCAACCAGCCGGTCGCCATCCTCCAAGACCTTCAAGGCCCAAAAATTCGTTTGGGGCGCTTTGAAACAGGCTCTATAGTTGTCAAAAACGGCGATCCTTTCATTTTGACCAGCCGCCCGGTAGCCGGCACAGAGCTGATTTCCTCCGTCACCTACGAACCCCTAGCTTCGGAAGTCCCAGAGGGAGCCGTAATTCTGCTCGACGACGGAAAAGTGGAAATGCGTGTGGAAAAAGTAGACCGCGGCGCGGGAGAATTGTACTGTCGCGTCGTTGTCGGCGGCCCGCTTTCCAACAACAAAGGCGTGAATTTTCCGGGCGTATACCTGTCAATTAAAGCGCTCACGGATAAAGACCGCAAAGATTTAATGTTTGGCCTCGACCAAGGTGTCGATTGGGTAGCCCTCAGCTTCGTGCGGAATCCCCAGGATATGCTCGAAATTAAAGAACTGATTGCCAGTGCGGGCAAGCAAGTACCGGTAATTGCTAAGATCGAAAAGCACGAGGCGATCGAACAAATGGAAGAAATTCTCGCCCTTTGCAACGGCGTGATGGTCGCCCGGGGCGATTTGGGCGTGGAACTGCCCGCCGAAGACGTGCCGATTTTGCAAAAGCGCTTGATTGCGACTTCCAACCGCATGGGGATTCCGGTGATTACCGCTACCCAGATGCTCGACAGCATGGTCAACAATCCCCGTCCCACCCGTGCCGAGATTTCCGACGTAGCTAACGCCATTCTCGACGGAACGGATGCGGTAATGCTTTCCAATGAAACAGCAGTCGGCAGTTTCCCCGTCGAAGCGGTGGCGACGATGGCGAGAATTGCAGTGCGGATGGAGAGGGAAGGAATTAGGGGCAATATTAGAAATGTAGAAGATGTTGGTCGATCGATCACCAACGGCATCAGCCAAGCAGTCAGCCAAATCTCCGAACAGTTAAACGCAGCGGCGATTATGACACTGACCAAAACCGGCGCTACAGCCCGCAACGTCTCGAAATTCCGACCCAAAACACCGATTTTGGCCGTTACTCCCCACGTAGACGTAGCCCGACAACTGCAATTAGTATGGGGAGTCAAACCATTACTGGTGCTGGATTTGCCCTCAACAGGCCAGACATTTCAATCTGCCATTAATGTCGCCCAAGAAAAAGAGTTCCTGTGCGACGGAGATTTAGTAGTGATGACAGCCGGTACTCAGCAAGGGGTTGCCGGCTCGACGGATTTGATCAAAATTGAGGTAGTCACAGCCGTTTTAGGCAAAGGCACCGGTGTCGGTTTAGGATCTGTGAGCGGCATGGCCAGAGTTGCTCGCACTGCTGCGGATGTAGCCAATTTCCACGCAGGAGACATTTTAGTAGTAGAACGCACCAGCGCCGAGTTTGTGGAGATGATTCGCAAAGCCGCTGGTGTGGTAACTGAGGAGGAAAGTTTGACTTCTCACGCCGCGATTATCGGTTTGCGTTTGGGCGTGCCGGTGATGGTGGGTGTGGAGAATGCCATGCGGGTAATTCGGGACGGCACGATGCTGACGCTGGATATGCAGCGGGGATTGGTTTATTCCGGTGCCCGAGGCGGCTCAACAGACGGAGAACTTGCGGTTTAACAAGTTATGAGTTTTGGGTTGTGGAGTTTTTCATGAAATTCTACAGCTCATTGCTTTTTTGTTGAATTTGTGCTATTATTCATAATCGTCTTGCCGATGTAGCTCAGTGGTAGAGTAATCGATTCGTAATCGATCGGTCGCGGGTTCAAATCCCGCCATCGGCTTTAGGTTTTGTGAAGTGTCAAAAGTTCTAAAGACTTTCATACACTTTTAACACTCATTCTTGCCTTTGGGAGAATCAAAAGGACGGCTAGTAGTAGAATACATCTGACTCCAAGCATCTTCATCAATTTCTGCTTTCAGCGCCCGCTTTAATTTTTCATAAGGTTGGTTAGCACCTGTAAAATAGGCATGACGCACAAAAAAGCTTTCCTCATTGTAGTCAGTGTCAATAAACCAACAAGCAATATCATCAGGCGAACTGCTGCGAATTTCTCCTGTAGTCGGATCGTAAATATCTAAGCCTTTTAAGGTGACTACTAGCTGACCATTTTGGCGTTTTAACTCAATATCTGGTTCGCCAAATACCATAAATAAATTACCAGCCCCTGTTTTCTTGAGCAGTTCATCACCCAGTAACAAATCAGGATTCATGCGAGTGATTAAAACTTGCAATTTGCCATAACGTTTTGCTTCTTCATTAACATTAGGTTCAAAGGCAAAACCGCAGACAATTAATACATCATTCCCCAAGCCTTTAACAGCTTCTTTGGCAGCTTCTTTGATATCATCAACGCTGACAGTGCCGTATTCTGGCCCGATGTGGACTGCTACCCGCTTGATGGTTTCATCGCTTTCTGCGTACTCGCCTACAGCATGAATGTAAGTACCCGCATGAGATTCTAAATACTCTAAATTTTCAAACTTGAGGCGTTGATTTTTTAAAGTATTTTGGATTCCTGCCCTTTTCAGGTTGTCAATGATTCTGACTTCAAATTGATCTGATGCTTGGGTAACGCCTTCCTGTTCTGAGGCTGGGTATGCTTCATCAGTAGAAAGAATGCGGTGAGGTGAAAGACTTTCGACAGTAAACGGGCCAGTTATCCGAATGCGTTTATTGTTTTCATAAGGTTGGTCATAGAGTAGTTCGGTATCGGCATTACGCGCAATAGATTCATCGATTTCTTTCTGCCGTTGTTGCCTGAGTTGCCACCATTTAGCTATTAATTCTTTAGCTTCATCTGACCATTTGGCATCGGATTCTCTGGGAATTTCCCATTCTTCCCAGGATTTTTTGAGCAACTGGTTTAATTGAGTGCGAACTGGTTCTAGTTGTAAATGCCATTTGGCATGGATAGTATCAATTTCTGGATTATTGGCGATTGATCCCAATGTAACATGAGGAACGCGCTTATAAACAAAGCCTTTTTTGATTGCGTTGTCTGTCTTAGGTTGTGTTGATGGCAGTTGTTTAGTGATTTCGGCTTCTTTTTGGATGCCTTCAGGGGAGTCTGTTAGTAGGTAGTAGGGATATTTAGCAGACATGAGGCGAGTTCTAGCTAGTGCTAAGGCAACACGGCTTGTGTCGATGGTAATCCAACGTCTTCCCCATTGTTCGGCAACATACGCTGTGGTTCCAGATCCGCAGGTTGGATCTAATACTAAATCACCGGGATCTGTAGTCATTAAAAGACAGTTTTCAATTATTTTGGGATTTGTTTGAACTACATAAACTTTGCTTTCCGAGAAACCACCAGCCGTTTTTGCCCAAACATTTGTAATTTGGCTAACAGGGTAATCATCAAAAAAAGATTTATATCTAAGATATCCACCTAGTTTAATTATTCGGTTAGCTAATTTTAATCTTTGTATTCCTGGCAAATGCGTTTTCCAGCTTTTGCCCCTTAATGGATAAAATTTTTCGCCTTGATAATCAATAGGAAAATTTGTACTAGCTCCCCAACCAGTCGCAAGTAAATCGATGCGTTGAAAAATTTTTAAGTTATCGCTAATATGACTTTTTTCCTGCTTGTCTTCAGTTGTTAATCTCTGATGATTACCATCAATATCCTGTGCTAGAGTAAATTCAGAATTGCTTACTAAATTTTTTTCTTCATAGAGCTGTCTATATTTAACACTTTCTTTGTTTTTGGAGTACCAAATAATATAATCTTGAACCCCAGCGATGTATTTACTGCCTAGAGAAACTTTAGTAGTAGCAGAAATTTGACTAATAAAGTTTTCGCTCCCAAAAACCTCATCCATCAAACACCGAACCAAATGCACATTGTCATCCCCAATCTGCACAAAGATACTACCAGTTTCCGTCAATAACTCTCTTGCTACAACCAACCGATCGCGTAAATAACTCAAATAAGAATGAATCCCTAACTCCCAAGTATCCCGAAACGCTTTCACCTGTTCCGGTTGCCTTGTTACTTCTTCAGCCTTCCCATCTTTAACATCTCGCTTCCGAGTCGAAACCTGCCAATTAGAACCAAACTTAATCCCATAGGGCGGGTCAAGATAAATCATCTGCACTTTACCCTTTAAACCCTCCTTCTCTGCCAAAGAATTCATCACCAACAGCGAATCACCCAGAATCATCCGGTTAGCCCACTTCACCCCATCCTTATGCTGATAAAAGTCAATTAATTGGTCAAACTCTAAGCCATTAAAATCACTAAATAAACTTAATTGTTCCGCTGGCTGTTCCTTTTTAACCTGCTTCTTGAAATCCTCAATAATCGCATGGGGGTGTATTTTCTCCTGAATATAAATCGGCACAGCAGGCACTTCTAAATCCTGACTGTCCTGTTCGTCTTTCCCCTGCCACACCAACTGCGGATCTAAAGATGGATCGCGGGGATAGAGAACTTTTTGAGGTTTTTTCTCGTCGTCAGCCATAAAATCACGCAACTCTTCAGTAGGAATATTAGCCCGTTTATCCTGATGTTTCACACTATCAATAGGTGTAGATTTGTCATTCTTTTTCCTAGGCATTAGTTATTTCCTTATAGATAAATGTTTGAATTTTACAGCCTTTGATATTCTGCTTTTGTACTCGAAACAATCGAGACTTCAATTCACTGAAATCTAAAATCAATTCATGAATTTTTAAGGCTTGTTGTTCATAATCAAAATCTCCTTGACATTCTTTACACAGGATAATTCCACTGTGTTCTTTGACAAGCTTGTGTAGTTCAATAAAATCCTGCCTATTGAGCGTAATCACAGCCCGCTCTTGTTGATGGGCAAACTTGAGAACATCATCATCGGGAATTCCTTGATTAGCCTGTTTTGCGTCATAGGATGTCAACACATCATGTCCGAGATAACGAAGTTTGTTGACGATATCTAGGGGGAAATTTTCGTTAGAGTAAAGCCTAGCTATCTTCATCATCGTCATCCTGGGCAGCAATTACTCGATCGATTTCTGTTTGATGCTGTTCGTAGTATGACGAAGCTAATCTTAAATCTGCGGGAGTTAACCCCGGATAATTCCTCAGTATTTCCTCATCAGATGCCCCCAGTTTGTAAAAAGAAATAATTGTCCAGACAGGAATGCGTGTATTGCGTATCCTAGCGTTACCTCCACAAACACCAGGGGTTTTTTGAATGGTACTAATATTCGTGTCCGTTTGTGCTGTCTGCTTAGACAAATACATCCGAATAGATTTTTCGGCATTCCAAGGATCGGATATTTCTAAGAAATCCCAACGCCCTAATCCCCCGTGATTTTTTACTGCTGGTATCCAAAGAGTTCTAGCAGTCGCCACCTTAGCGGCTTTGTCCTTTCTCGCTTCCCCCGATACTTCCAAAATTAAATTCAATAGTTCTTTTGGCCCATCATTAATTCGCACAATAAAATCAGGCAAATAATTTCTCTGTTCCCCATTGAGAGTATAGGGAATAGTAAAGCCTAAATTGTGATTTTTTACATAGGAGATAACCTCATTCATTTGTTCTAAGGATTGCACCATCTTTGATTCCCAATTACTATCGAGTACCACATGGGAAACATGACATTTATGAGGGTTAGTCGTATAAACCGCACGGGCGGTGTCAAAGTCTACATAGCGAGTCGAACCAAAAGTATCATAGGGGCGGAGAATTGGCTTTAAAGATTTTCGCAACTCTCCTTCCACAATGGCATGATAAATCTTGTCTGTCGCATCGTGGGCAAATTCAGTCAGCATTAACAACTGAGGATAGGTATTGTCTTTGTAACGGACACATTCTTTGAGCCACTGTTTAGTTATTTGCAAAACTTGGGGAAACAACCAAGCTTGTACATCTGCATCAAAAAAATGTATTGTAGTTTTTTCTGGTTTCTGATTCCCATCCCATCGAAAATACTTTTCTAAGGTTAGTTTTGCCAACAAAAAAGCGACTTCCTGTTCTCTGTGGGATTTCAATTGATCCAATGTATGAATACTGGATTGACCAACAATGGGAGCATTGACTGTAAGAGTAGGCAAATCAGCCGTAGAAATAACATATTGACAAACATCTGTAAAATTAGCTGTTAATTTGCCCCTGCTAATGTCGTAGCGATAACCCGTCAATCGAGGGAAAGTAATTTCAGATTCATTTCGTTCTGCTAAAGCTCGAACACGGGTAGGGAGTGTTCCCCGCTTGGGTGTTTTATTAGAACCTGCACAGGGGATAAAAGCAAAGGGAATACCGTAAACTTCGGCATATTCGGGTTCATACATTCCCTCTTTATTCACTGCATAGTTAATCCGTCGCAGTCCCCGTCCAACAACTTGTTCGCACAACAACTGAGTGCCAAAAGCTCTTAACCCTAAAATGTGGGTGACGGTACTAGCATCCCATCCTTCAGTCAACATAGAAACAGAGACTACACAGCGAATGTGTTCCCCCAGTTTTCCGGGTTTACCAACGGTATTTAATACTTCGCGCAGTAACTCTTCTGGTGTGATTTTTTCGGGATCTTTACCTGGATATCTTTGTCGATATTCGGCTTTAAATTCTTCAATCTCCTGTGCTGTAATTTTTTTGAATTCAGCACTCATCGCCTCGCCTGATTCTAGTTGTTCGCTGTCTACCAGAATCGTGTTAGGTCTAGCTGTCCAGTTTTCGTTTTGGACGTTACTAAATAATGGTAGTTTACCGGGAGCTAAAACAGGTCTACCATCAGGATATTTTTTGCCAGTATCCCAGCCAGCAATATAGTCATAAACTAATTTAGAGACATTGGTATTATTACAAACAACGATAAATACAGGCGGTGTTTGTCCTCTGTCAGTAGCTTCTGTGTCCTGTTCCCATAATTCAAAAGCTTTTTTGTAGTTACTATAGAGACTTTCTAAGGCTCCCTCTAACTCTTTAGGAAGTTTTGGTTCGGGTGATGATTTACTTTCATCTTGGGTACTGCGTCCTTTCTTGGGGAGTTGATCGCGAATTAATGGCCAAATACTGCGATAAGCAGGCAATTCGCCTTTCATGTTGTCGTCAGATACGGGAACGCGGGGAATTTTGACAATGCCTGATTCGATCGCATCAATCAAGGAAAAGTCAGAAACTACCCAAGGAAATAGATTGCCTTCTTGATAGCCAGAACCTTTTAAAAAGAACGGTGTAGCTGACAAGTCATAAACTACTTTGACCCCAATTTTTGACTTTATAGCTTCAATGCCAGAAATCCAAAGTTGTGCCTGATCGTTGCGTTTTTCTGCTTCTTTGCGGTCATCACCTTTGAGCTTGGCATCGTCATCACCAACGCGACGACGGTAACAGTGGTGAGCTTCATCATTAATCACGATAATGTTTTTCTTGTTTCCTAAACCTTTGCAAACTCGCCTTACCATTTGGTCTGGGGTTTCAGTGAAAGCACTTTTTTGTCCTTGGGCGAGAATATCTTTAGTTAACCGAGCTGCTGAATTAAGTTCTCGCAGTTTAAAGGCATGATAGTTAGTAATAACAATTTTAGCTTTTTCTAATTCTGGGATTAAATCTGGTGGTACTAGGTCAAGTTTTTTGTAGTAATTTTCAGCATCATTAGGTTGGAGTACCCGCAGGCGATCGCGCACGGTAATTCCTGGTGCTACTACTAAGAAAGCATCGCTAAATTTATTGTTCTGAGGGTTGGCGGCTTTATTAAGAGTATGCCACGCCATCAGCATTGACATGACTACTGTTTTACCGCTTCCTGTCGCCATTTTACAGGCCATGCGGAACAGCAGCGGGTTCGCATCTTCATTGAATTGTCGGAGTTGATTCTCAATCCAGTTATCGCCGCACTTTTTTGCAACTTCGGTGATATAGATAACTGTCTCTAAAGCTTCTATTTGGCAAAAATATAATTTACGTTCGCGATCGGGGTTAGTCCAATATGCCAACAATTTTTTAGTGGTAGGGGTAACGTAGAGATAGCCGCCACGTCTCCACAGGCTAACGCGATCGCGAATTTGGTTAATAAACTTGTTTTCTGCTACTCTGTCTTGTGTCCATTCACCTAGATTTAGCTCTAGTTGTTGAAACTGCTTGCTTTTTTTCTTCGGTTGGGCGATCGGGATAAAATAATGGCTGATGCGACGCTCTTCGAGAATTTCATCGGTAATACCATCATCGTCAAAGCGAAAGTGGTACTTGGGTTCCAAGAAGGCAGAGTTAATAATAGGATTTTCAATGACAACTTGATTCATCTATTTCCTGATACTTGTTATATGGACATAGCGATCGCCAATGATAGAGAATTCCTTATTCCCTAACCAATTGTCCCAAGGTCAGAGCAAATTCCCTCCAAATAGACTACCATCATAAATCATCCTTTTATCTATATTTTAACTGAAAATAAGTTACTTATATTTATATATCTACATAAAATATTATCTAAAATGATGGACTTCTGGAAATTGCTCATCTGCCCAAACCTCATAAAACAGTGCTGACACCAGCCATGCACCCACAAAGCAGAAATCTTAAACCTGGGCCCACAATTGGGACATTCCCAACCTGCGTAGGTGAAATCTGCCAAAGCGATCGCACCTCCCAACCCCACCAACTTCCCCAAGGATCGTCGGCGTTAACTCCTTCGCCCGCCGAAACCGCCCCAAAAGAGGACTGGCATTTTTGACGACAAACCCGTTTGTAGTGAGGACTTTAGTCCTTCAATTTAGTTCGGAGGGCGGGGGATGCGAAAACTTAGGGGGCTGAGGATTTGATTGAGGGCGCGCAATTGTTCGGCGGTGCCCAAACAAATTAGCATATCTCCTCCTTCGATCGCAGTTTCTCCAGTTGGCCCGACAATCAAAGTGCCGCCAGCCCGTCGAATTGCTAACACTAATGCCCCGGATTGCGATCGCAATTTGGCATTTCTCAAAGTTTCTCCGACGTAGACACAACTATTCGGATCTACCAGAAATTCTTCCATATAAAAAGAACTATCCGTACCCGTCAATACGCCGTCTAAAAAATCCATCACCTGAGGGCGCAAAGCAGCCGCTGCCATCCGTTTGCCGCCCGTAATGTAGGGGGATACAACGGCATCGGCGCCGCCCCGCTGCAACTTCTTTACGGCTTCTTCTGTGGTGGCGCGGGCGATCGCCCGTACCTTCGGATTCAGAGTTTTCGCCGACAGCACAGTGTACAAATTCTCAGCATCCGACGGCAAAGCTGCTACTATGCAAATTGCGCGATCGATCCCCACATTCAACAAAATTTCATCGAGTGTCGCGTCTCCCTGCACCGCCGTGTACCCCAACGCCAAAGCAGCCTGCACCGACTGTAGCGCCGAATCTACCACCACAAAAGGAATATTTTCTGCCTCAAATTCCAAGGCAATCTGTCGCCCCGTGCGCCCGAAACCGCAAAGAATGTAATGTTCGATCAAAGAATCCACCAAACGCCGCTGCTGCCTAATTCTTGCTCCTTCTTGAAAATATCCTTGAATCAGCGCTTCTGTAAAGCGGTTGACGATATAACCAATCACCATCACGCCCATCAAAATCAGGCACATGGTAAACATTCGCCCGCGTCTTCCGAGGGGGTGAATTTCACCGTAGCCGACAGTTGCTAAAGTAAATACAGTCATGTAAGCGGCATCGAGCAAAGGCCATTTTTCCACCAGCCAATACCAAAGAGTACCCGTGCAGAAAATGCCGCCAAGGGCGATGATGCCGCCCGTTAACTGTTTTTGCAGGCGCTGGTACTTTTGCTCTAGAGTTGAATACACCGATCGCCCTGACCTATTATTTATTACCTGCTACCAAATTTAAGCATATCAAGACTTAGGCAGAAACCCGGTTCCTCGGAGTAAATCTACAATCTACAATCTCAAATCGCCCGATCGACTTTCAATCCCGTCGCAGAGGTGGCGGTTGCTGGAATTGGCGAGCGGCAATTATTGCAGTGCGATCTGCAATTTTTATGAGGAGTATTTTCGCGCTCGCCTAGAATGCAAATAATCCTGAATTCAAAAAATAATGCAACTGCAAGCAAACTTAAAACCCATATCCACTAAGTCATTCCCAAATCTCAAATCTCAAATCTAAAATGGTATAATCCTGATTTAGCCGATCGCCAAATCCACACTAACTACAAATTCGGGAAAAGCCAGCGGCGACACTCGATCGCCCCGCCAAAACCTCAGCATTAAACTGTAACCGTTAACAGTCGGCTGGCGGTAAACTTCCAAGCAGTTTTCCTGTAAATTGACTATCCAGACTTCCTGAATTTGCGATCGGGCATAAATAGGAAGTTTCACATCTCTGTCATAGTCTATGGAAGTGTCAGCTACTTCTATTAATAGTAAAACTTCCGATGGGAGGGGGTGGGCGGTTGAATAGTAATCGGCGCGAGGTTGCAGCAATACTATATCAGGTTGCGGCTCAGTGCGATCGCTCAACTGAACGGGGTTCTGCACGTCAAAAGTAGCCAAATTTTCGGGAATTTGGCTGCACAGTCTGGCTAAGCGCCTCACAGAGGAAGCATGACGAGTTCCAATAGCGGCCATTTCAACAAGTTCTCCTTCTATCAATTCTAGGCGATCGCCCTCCGAAAGAATCCCAGCTTTACCCATTTGATGGTATTCTTCTACTGTGAAAAGTCTTTTGAGCAACTGCACAGCCATAACTTACCGTTCCTCTAATTAGTTCTTAGATTATAGTCGATCGAAACATAGCTATATTAACAGGGGTTATAAAAAATTATAACTTTGGTGGGATTTGTTTTTGACGAACCGCGAAGGCGCGAAGGACACGAAAGAAGAGGAAAGAAGAGGAGAGAAGAAGGGAAACTCACAAATATCTATCAATAGAAAGGTGTGTCCGGCTGAATGATTCGGTATCTTGAAAATAAGCAGCCAGAATCCTCAGCAATCTGCAACGGTTGGCTGTTTTGGCAGGCAGCACAATAATCTGAGTTAACATAACTTGATTCCATGCAAAATACCGCAGATTTACTCCCCAAAATTGACTCGCCGAGTCTTCCTAAAAAGCAACCCGCACTTCCAAATTACGAAGCAGCCGATCGCCAATTTGTCAATTTGCTGCTAGTGGATGATTTAGACAAGACGGTGGCTGCAAAACCGTTACTTGTTAGCGATTTTGAAAGCGCGATCGCCGTGGCGCTGCGATCGGCATATCAGCAACCGGAGGGCGATGAGGCCGCGCACCGTTTCTTGCAGCGCGTACTGTACCGCATCAACCGCCTCAACTTGTTTTGGTACGACGACTTGCGCCGCTACAACAACGAACGATCGCACTATTTGCGTTCTGTGCGCGATCGCATCGAACAACCTTGGCAGCAGTGGGAATTCGCCCAAATCGACGTTGCAGCCGTGCAAAACATCGAGAATGTCAAGCAAGCCCTGCGCGATCGTGCAGCCGTCGATGTCGATCCTCCGCTGTCTGAGATCGATCGCTACCTGCGAGAACAGATGACTGAAGGGGGATACAGACACCTGCTGGCGATCGCCTCCTTCGACGGTTTAGTGGAAGCCAGCCGTCTTTCCCGGATCCTCGGCGGGGCAGGCAACGAAATTCAGTCAACCCTGACGCGGGTGCTGATCGAAGAATACGGCGGCGGTCGCTTACCCCGCAAGCACTCGACCTATTTTGCCCAAATGATGGCAGAATTCGGGATGAGCACGGAACCGGAGGCGTATTTCGATTTAGTACCTTGGGAAGTGCTCGCCAGCATCAACCACAACTTCCTGCTTACCGAACGCAAGCGCCACTTTCTGCGCTACAACGGCGGACTCACTTATTTTGAGGTGGCTGGGCCCGTCGCTTACCGCAATTATCTAGGCGCCGCGCAGCGCCTGGGGTTGTCCCAGGCTGCGATGGGTTATTGGGAACTCCACATCCGAGAAGATGAGCGTCACGGGCGCTGGATGCTTGATGAGGTGGCGATCCCGCTGGTTGACAAATACCCGCAGGATGGGTGGGAATTGGTGTTGGGCTACGATCAGGAGAAGTCGATCGGCGATCGGGCTGCGTTGGCTGTAGTGCGATCGATCCAAGCAGCAGAACACAATTGACACGTAGATGGGGATTTGCCGTTGGGTGGGGGCGGGTTCACAGACAATAATTGCCACTCAACCCACAATCTAATCAACCCGCCCCCACCGATAAAACAACGAACGATCGATCCGTGCTGTATTTTACAAGGCTGTCATTAACTGAATTAGCTCGATCGACAAATCTCTGGGCGACTTTTGCTGCTTCTGAAACAAAACTCCCGCCAGCAGATAGATATTTTCCGAATAAAAAGCCATGCCCTGTTTTTGCAGATTGGCGATCGCGCTTTTCACCTTCGGTTCCGAACTGTAATAGCCAAAAGTTAGAGGTGCAATCTCAAAATTCACCACCGAGTAGCCTCGATCCAAGGCATCATCGATCAAACCCACAGGATTAGAATAGCTCGAAACCATCAGCAAAACTTTGTCGCAGCCCAAAGATAAAAGTTTTTTAGCAATTGTAGAACCATCAGTCCCGCCGTGCAACAGCGGCTGATAGAGCTTGTCATCCGCCGCCGGCAAGTAAGGCGGATTTGAAATTATACAATTCGCCGACTGATATAAAGGCGAATCAAAAAAAGAGCAATTTTGGACAGTGTATTGTTCGCTCAGTTGATATTGCTTAATTTGAGACTCAGCAATTTTCGACGCAACCTTATTTAACTCAAATCCTTGTATTTTTCCGTCAAAATTAGTTCTGACCAAAGACTTAATAACTGGACTTCCCTCTCCGGAACCAAATTCTACTATAAGTCGAGAATTGTCAGCGGTATCTAACACTAAACTTTCCAAGCAGTGCGAGTAAAAATCAGATTCTTCAGGGCAATGAAATACCTGTTTTAGAGGATGGGATGAAGTGAGCATAAATTCTGTAACAAAGTTTACTGTTCTCAAAGTATCCAATAACTAATAAGGCAGCCATCTGTCGCAAGAGCTATTTATAAATTTTTTAAATCTCTCTCTTGCTATTTTATCTGCTGCGATCGTCAATGCTTATTAACTTATCAATACACTGCTTGGTTGGTAGTGAGGAATTCATTACTCGGAAAATGCGGACTTAATTCCTCGGAAAATGCGGACTTAATTCCAAACGATCGAACCTCAATCATATTGGTTCGATCGTTGGGAATTCATTCCTCATCAGACGAGAGATGACTCAAGTCCCAACGCTCAAACCCGATCGAGGTTATTTTAGCGGACACGATAGAACTGATAACGTTCGCGAGCGGGGACGCTCGCACTTCTGAGTCATGACTGATGACTAATGACTAATTACCACCAGACTGTACAGATTTGCGAGTTTGGTTAGTATCGTCGCCCTTGTGATGCCACCCGCCGTCACCTTGAACATACTCTGATTTTACGCTGTTCCAAGCAACGCGAGTAGCAGCATCTTGGCTCATTCCATCTTCGCTAGCGCTCTTAAAAGCCGCTTTAAAAATATTCTGCGCTCCTTGGGGTAGTTCTTGTGCTTCTGAAGGTAATGTGTCAAATTGTTGTTCTGGCATAATGGTCTCCTTTTTTTTAACATAAATGCTATTTTATATAGAATAAACAACTACCTTCCTCTCTCTAAAAGCAAATTTAAGACAGCATTTATCTCAGTCCGAAGACCGATGTAATCTTAAATTTATTAGTTTCAGAAAAAGGAACTTGCTTGCCGTTGCTGGTGGCACGGAATTTGGGTAATTTACCCGATCGCACAGCTATAAATCTGACTTCGGCTTTTTCACCTGCGAACTTAGAAAATACGTCAGCGAAGCGATTACTAAACCGATACTCCCTCCCAAGGGAAGGATGTTCGGATCGCCCTTCCACCTAACTACCTCAGCGAGAAACAATACGCTCAATACAACGACGATCACGCTGGTGAGCTTGGTTTTGAGATCCTCGATGCTGTGAATTTCCAGCCAGTGGGGTACTTTTATGCGCTCGTCAATGAACAGCTCGTAAAGTCCGAGGGCAGTAATGTAAAATACTGTGGCTAACAGAAACAAATCTACAACTTCGATCAAGGACAGAATCAGTTGTTTGGAGTTTTCGCTGGAAACCGCTCCTGTAGTTAGAATGTGGCCGATGGTAGCGACTGTTTCCAGCGCGCCGTAGACCAAAGGTAATAGCTTAGAAACTATTGAGTCTGTGGGGTAAGTTTCAATTGGAAAAACAATCAAGGGAACGGGACTAAATTTGCTCTCTTACCTTCATTATCCCGTAGCGAATATGAAAAGAGTTGTACGTTCCGTTGTCAATTTGACCATAAGGTTTTGCAATCAAAAGCGATCGCAGGACTCTACAAGGCAAAAGCAAGCATAACCATGAAATCTTCTAAATTGTTGAAAGTTGTTTTAGCAGGGGCTTGTACTTTAGGTTTAGCAACGGTTTCCTTAGCAGTGCCTGCTTCTGCCCAGTCGGGAGGCGGTGCAGGCACGGGTACTAGCGGTACGACAGGTACAACCGGTACCAGCGGTACAACTTCGGCGCCGACTGAGACTAATTCTGGAGTTTTGAGCGATCGGCGCGATCGCCCCAACAATCTGGGCTGGCTGGGTGCCTTGGGCGCGTTAGGTTTGCTCAACTTGTTTCGCAAAAAAGACGATGCAGCGTCGGTTCGTCGGTAGTTTCGGGCGATTCACGCTCGGGATAGATTCGCACGCGCGTACTATTGAAAACTTGAAAACATAGAGGCTTAGAAATTCATGACTTCACCAAATCGCCAAAATTTGTTCGTAAAATTGGTTACTGTTGCCGGAATTGCCGGCGTTAGTTCCTTGCTCGCCGTGCCCGGATTCGCAGAATTGAACCGCCAGACTAACGACTCGAACAATTCTAATTCTGCGGGCTTGATTGCGATCGACGCCAACAACAATACCAATCCCGGCGGCCGTCCTTTTGACTCGACTAATCCGAACTACACTAACGATTTGGGGGGCAGTCCTTCGGACTCTACAAATAGCCCCAGCAACAATAACAATCCCGATCGTTCTTCGGAAGCTCCTGTGAGCGATCCGAACAACAATACCAATCCGGGCGGCCGTCCTTTCGACTCTACTGTCCCCAGCAACAATAACGATGCCGGCGGCCCTAGCAACACTCGCAATAGCCCCAGCAACTAGAATAGACCTCTTGCAAAAATCCTTTTAACCAAATTTTGGGACGGGCTAGAAGCCCATCCCACAAGAAAAAAGATTTTTGTGGGATGGGCTTCTAGCCCGGAGGTCTAATAATCCAGTCCTTCAGCCGCAATAATTAGCTAGAGTCCGATCGCACTTTCACGCGATCGGACTCTATTTTTGCTGCTGTTAAACTTAGGCTAAATTAATAATTTTCTCACCGACGGGCGATCGCACTTGCGCGCCCGCCGATTTATTCAAACAACACACTATTAGTTACTGCTGATTGTCCACAAAAACAGTCACAGCCGCCACAGCGATTAACATTTCATCATTTTTATCATTCAGAGAGGCGATCGCCCTTCCTGGCACAATCATGCCCCCTTGCTCCACAATCAGAGTTTTGCTACCAAAAGGCAGCACCGCCAACACATCATCCGGCCGCACTTGTTCCGGGTAAGGAACAGCCACCTTTACCTCAACAATCATCTGATTGGGGTCAGTCAAACCCGCCACTTCCCAGACGCCTAGCAGAGCATTATTGGCGATCGCATTTCGTACAGCCCTAGCCGCCGCCACAGTAGGTTCCTGCCCGTGCTGGTCGATACCCATCCCCATTTCAATGATGAAACATTTACGTGCCACAGTTGCCCCTTCCTTGATTTTTGTGAATAGTCGTTAGCGAAGCTTACAGAAAAGAATCGCACTCTTTACCAAAACAATTATCAACCAAACCGACCGCAATTTTTATTATTTTATAAATCGTTATAACAACACAAGAATCATCTTAGTTCAAAAAAAACAATCAAACAACCGACAATCTCATAACCATAGTTAATCAGTCATTGTCAATCTAAAATCCCAAATCCCAAATCTAAAATCGCATAACTTATGGTAATATAACCAAAATCACCATTCCTCGCGGACTGCCCAACTCATCGCCAGCTTGAATCATGGATAGTTTTCTCCCCATCGCCTACTTTCAAAACCAATTTCTCCCATTTACCGACGCCAAAATCTCCATCGCCACCCACGCCCTGCACTACGGAACCGGAGTTTTAGGCGGGTTGCGAGGAATTCCAGACCCCCAAAATGGCGATCGCATCTTACTATTTAGATTAGACCGTCACTGTCAAAGATTAAGTCAAAGTGCCAGCTTCCTCCACTGCGATATTCCCCCGGACAAAATCCAACAAGTAATCACTGATTTTGTTAAAAAAAATCAGCCAACAAAATCATTTTACATCCGTCCATTTATCTACACATCAAGTTTAGGAATAGCCCCCAGACTGCACAACGTAGACACAGACTTCTTTGTTTACGGATTAGAACTTTCCGACTACTTACCCAAAGAAGGAGTCAACTGTAGAATTAGCTCTTGGTACCGTCAAGAAGACCGCAGCTTACCCTTAAGAGGAAAAATTAGCGGCGCCTACATCACCTCAGCCCTAGCTAAAACAGAAGCAGTAGAATCCGGCTTCGACGAAGCGATTATGATGAACACCCAAGGAAAAGTCAGCGAAGCCTCTGGGATGAACATATTTGTCGCCAGAAACGGCAAATTAGTTACTCCCGGTTTCGAGCAAGATATTCTCGAAGGAATCACCAGAGACAGCGTAATCACCATCGCCAGAGACTTGGGGATTGAAGTCACAGAAAGACCAGTTGACAAATCAGAACTGTTGATTGCAGACGAGATTTTTCTGTGCGGAACCGCCGCCAAAATTACGCCAATTAACCGAGTAGAAAACTATCAATTGCCTAAAAACAGACCCATCACCGAAAAGATTTTGGACAAACTGACGGGGATTATCGAAAATCGCGATAGCAAGTACAAAGAGTGGGTATTTGCGATTAGTCTGAATTAACGCGATACTCAAGGATCCATGAAGTAAATTAACCGGATTTGGTTAAATACCAAATCCGGTTAAATACCCCCTCGATCTCTTAGTCTGCGGAGGCAGACTTCGTGTGTGTAGTCGCGGTTTCAACCGCCGAGTCACTTTTTTACTCGCACAAGGCAGCCGCATGATGGCGAATGTGATCCTCCATAAAACTCGCCACAAAATAATAGCTGTGATCGTAACCTTCCTGCATCCTTAAAGTCAGCATCTGTCCCACTTTTGCACAAGCAACCGCAAACGCATCCGGCAACAATTGCCCGTCAGCTAGATACGAATCATCCGTACCGCAGTCAATCAAAATCGGGCGCTTGTATTGCTGTTCCAAAACTAATTCGCTAGCATCCCAAGCCTTCCAATTCTCCCGATCGCCACCGAGGTAGTGTCCAAATATTTTTTGTCCCCAAGGGCTGCGGACAGGGGCGCAAATAGGCGCAAAAGCCGAAACAGAAAGATAGCGATCGCCATTTTTTAACGCGCAAATTAAAGCCCCGTGTCCGCCCATCGAATGCCCGAAAATTCCCTGTTTTTCACGTATCACCGGAAAGTTTGACGCGATTAAATTCGGCAACTCATCAACCACATAACTGTACATTCGATAGTGAGAATTCCAAGGTGCGGCTGTCGCATCCACATAAAAACCCGCGCCGCTTCCCAAATCCCAATTGTCCGCTTCCCCAGGAATGCCAGTATTGCGCGGGCTAGTGTCGGGCGCCACCAGCATTAACCCATATTTGGCTGCCCATTGTTGCGCCCCCGCTTTTGCCATAAAATTCTCTTCCGTGCAGGTTAATCCTGACAAGTAATAGAGGATTGGTACGGGTTGTGATTCGGCTTGTGGTGGCTGGTAGACAGTGAATTTCATTTCGCTGTTGCAGGTTGAGGATTGATGGCTGTAAAAGCCGAGTTTGCCACCCAAACTTTTATATTGTTTTTCCAGTTTTAGGGATTTTGAGATCATGTTAATTTTATTTCATTTGTGAATTAGATTTTTTTTACCGCAGAGAGCGCAGAGGGCGCAGAGGAAGAGAGAAGAGAGAAATATTTTTGTTCAAAATGTTAAAACTGTGCGTATTACTTTTCCTTGGTGCATCAAATCAAAGGCGTCATTAATTTGCTCGATCGGCATAATCTGGGTAATCAAACTATCAATATCAATTTTACCATCCATGTACCAATCAACAATTTTCGGAACATCGGTTCTGCCCTTGGCGCCGCCAAAAGCCGTGCCTTTCCACACCCTACCAGTTACTAATTGAAACGGGCGGGTGCTAATTTCTTGCCCGGCTCCCGCTACCCCAACAATCACGCTCACACCCCAACCTTTGTGACAGCATTCCAAAGCTTGGCGCATCACATTAACGTTGCCGATACATTCAAAAGTGTAATCAGCTCCGCCTTTGGTTAAATCTACCAAATAAGGCACTAAATCGCCCTCAACTTCGCGGGGATTTACAAAGTGAGTCATGCCGAATTTTTTCGCCATTGCTCGTTTGTCGGGATTCATATCTACGCCGACAATCATGTTGGCTCCCACCAGGCGCGCTGCTTGGATTACATTCAAACCCACGCCGCCTAAACCAAAAACTATGACATTAGAACCTGGTTCTACTTTGGCAGTATTGATGACAGCGCCGATGCCAGTTGTAACGCCGCAGCCAATCAAACAAACTTTGTCAAAGGGAGCGTCATCGCGAATTTTCGCTACCGCAATTTCTGGCAATACTGTATAATTAGCAAAGGTAGAAGTTCCCATGTAATGGAAAATTTTCTCGCCATTAATTGAAAATCTGCTCGTGCCATCGGGCATTACGCCTTGCCCTTGAGTGAGGCGAATTGCTTGACAGAGATTCGTTTTGCCGCTCAAACAATACGCGCAGTTGCGACATTCGGGAGTGTAAAGTGGAATTACCCGATCGCCCTTTTTGACACTTGTCACTCCCGCCCCAACTTCCGCAACAATCCCGGCTCCCTCGTGGCCGAGAATTGCCGGAAACAAACCCTCGGGATCGGCGCCGGAAAGAGTATAAGCATCGGTGTGACAAACACCCGTCGCTTTAATTTCTACCAGCACCTCACCATCTCGCGGCCCATCTAGATCGACCGTTTCAATGGTCAAAGGTTGGCCGGCACTGCGAGCAACTGCTGCTTTTACTTTCATGCTTTCCCCCTGGGATGATTTGTTAAATGCTCCGTCAATATGTATTCTATTACTTAATCTAAAAATTGCACCAATTCTATGACAAAATTAATTGTAATTACCGGAGTCAGTCGCGGTCTCGGTCTCGCGATGACCGAAAAGTTTATTGAATTGGGACACACAGTTTTAGGATGCGCCCGCTCTTCGGAAGCAGTGGAAAAACTAAAACAAAAATATCGCGCGCCCCATCATTTTACTTGTTTGGATGTCGCTAGCGACGAGCTAGTCAAAGCTTGGGCTACAGAAATTTTGGCAAAGCAGCAACTGCCAGATTTGCTGATTAACAATGCAGCTATAACTAATTATTCCGCGCCTCTTTGGAATATCACCAGCGAAGAATTTTCTCAGGTAATTGATGTTAATATTAAAGGTACAGCTAATGTGATTCGCCACTTTGTCCCGGCAATGATTGCTCGAAAAAGTGGCATAATTGTCAACTTTAGTTCGGGTTGGGGAAGGTCAACTTCGCCGGAAGTCGCGCCCTATTGCGCTTCTAAGTGGGCGATCGAAGGATTGACGCGATCGCTCGCCCAAGAACTCCCGCGAGGCATGGCAGCGATTCCTTTGAATCCGGGCATAATTCACACCGATATGCTGGAAATTTCTTTCGGAGAACACGCGGCAAGTTATACGCCTGTCAAAGCATGGGTGCAAAAAGCAGTGCCTTTTTTACTGAAATTGAAACCTTCGGATAATGGAATGCCGATGACCGTTCCAGGATAACAATAAAATAGTAAAATAAGATTCCTGTATGATCCAACTAATAACTCTTTCCCCCAACAGCCACTGTGAACTTGCCATTAACCTCGCCCTCGCAAACCGAAACCCGCAAAGCAGACCACCTCAGGATCTGTCTCGAAGAAGACGTACAATTTCGCGAAACTACCAGCGGACTGGAACACTACCGTTTTACTCACTGCTGTTTGCCAGAAATCGATCGCACCCAAATCGATCTCACATCCACATTTCTCGGCAAAAAACTAGGCGCTCCGCTGCTAATTTCCTCAATGACAGGTGGCACAGAACTAGCCCAGACCATTAATTATCGCCTCGCCGATGTCGCTCAGGAATACAAACTGGCGATGGGAGTCGGTTCCCAGCGCATCATCGTAGAAAACCCTCAACTTGCTCCTACATTTGCAGTGCGCCGCCGCGCTCCCGATATTCTGCTATTTGCTAATATCGGAGCGGTTCAATTAAACTACAATTACGGTTTGGAAGAGTGTCAAAAAATTATCGATATTCTGGAAGCAGATGCCCTAATTTTACACCTCAATCCGCTGCAAGAGTGCGTTCAAACTGAAGGCGATACTAATTTTAAAGGACTGCTCGAAAAAATTGCTAAATTGTGCGATAAATTACCAGTACCGGTGATTGCGAAAGAAGTAGGCAACGGTATTTCTGGAAAAATGGCACAGAAATTGCGATCGGCTGGGGTAAGCGCGATCGACATTGCCGGAGCCGGAGGCACTTCTTGGGCCAAAATAGAAGGAGAGCGAGCCAAAGACAGCAAGCAGCGCAGGTTGGGTGCCACCTTTGCCGACTGGGGAATTCCGACAGCCGAGTGCGTTGTCAGCACCCGCGCCGTAGCGCCGGATGTTCCCCTGATTGCCTCTGGGGGCTTGCAAAACGGCTTGGATGCAGCCAAGGCGATCGCCCTCGGCGCGGATGTGGCGGGGCTGGCGCGGCCGTTTCTGGAAGCAGCCGCAGCATCGGAATCAGCAGCAGGTGTTCTAGCTGAGGTTTTAATTGCAGAAATCGCTACTGTGATGTTTTGTACGGGCTGCGCTAACTTAGATGAGTTAAAACATTCTGGGGTTTTGGAAAGGTTAAGATAAAAGTATGTCAGTTGGCAGTTGGCAGTAGACAGTTGGCAGTTGGCAGTTGGCAGTTGGCAGTTGGCAGTTGGCAGTGGGAGCATCTCAGTTTTGCATTTATAGAGCGTCTCCGCTCGCGAGCGGTATAATACTCGCGAGCGGGGACGCTCGCACTATATATAAAAAATGCTTTTTTCAAAAATGAGATGCTCCCGTTGGCAGTTGGCAGTAGTCAGTAGTCAGTAGTTACTGATTATTGGGAGAGATTCAAAAATAACAAATAACAACTGCTAATTACCAACTGCTAATTACCAATTACCAACTGTAACTGTTAACCATCAACTGTCAACTATCAACTATCAACTGTCAACTGTCAACTGTCAACTGTCAACTGACTAATTATCTAAATGAAAGATTTCCTAAAATATACTTGTGCAAGTTTGCTGGGAACCTTCCTGGGATTGTTGCTGCTGGGCGGCATCGGATTGGGAGGACTGGTACTGCTAATTGCTCTGGCGGCATCGTCGTCTAAAGATTCAGGCCCGCAAGTTAAAGATAAGTCTGTATTGGTATTAGACCTTTCTCTAAATATCACCGATAGCAAACCGAGCCGCAGCACGAGCGCGGCGATTCAAGAAGCACTTTCGGATGAATCCGGGGATGCTGTGACGCTGCGGACTGTTTTAGATGCGATCGAATCTGCGAAAAAAGACCCGAAAATCGTGGGGATGTATCTCGAAGGCAGTTCGGATTCCAGCAGCAGCGGGTTTGCTAATCTCAAAGAAGTTCGATCGGCATTACAGCGTTTCCGAGATGCCAAAAAACCCATTTTTGCTTACGAAATGGACTGGAATGAGCGAGATTATTACCTCGGTTCAGTTGCTAACACAATTGCGATGAATCCTTACGGATCTCTTGAAATCAACGGTTTTAGCAGTCAAGCAATGTTCTTAACCGGTGCTTTCGAGAAATACGGCCTCGGAGTGCAAGTCACTCGCGTCGGTAAATACAAGTCAGCCGTCGAACCGTTTTTGCTCAAAAAAATGAGCCCGGAAAATCGCCAGCAAACTCAAAAATTGCTGGGAGATATTTGGGGCGAATACTTAAAAACTGTCGGGCCGAGCCGCAAATTGAGCGTTCCCCAACTGCAAGCAGTTGCAGATAATGGCGGAACTTTGATGGCTAACGAAGCTCTCAAAGGCAAGTTAGTTGATAAAGTTGTCTACTTTGATGAAATTGCAACAGAACTGAAAAAACTAACAGGAACCGATGCAGAAGATAAATCTTTCAAGCAAATAAGTTTGAAAAACTACGCAAGAGTTGCTGAGAGTAAAAACTCTACTCGCGCTCACAAGAAAAACCAAATTGCTGTCCTTTACGCTGAAGGTGAGATTGTAGACGGCGAAGGCGGCCCGACTCAAGTAGGGGGCGATCGCATCGCTGAAGAAATGCGTAAAATCCGAGAAGATGACGACATAAAAGCAGTAGTTCTGCGCGTCAACAGCCCTGGAGGCAGCGCGACGGCTGCGGAAGTCATCGGGCGCGAAGTCGCGCTGACAGGCAAAAAAAAGCCAGTTATCGTATCGATGGGCAATTTAGCAGCTTCCGGCGGCTATTGGATTTCGATGGGTTCTAGCAAAATCTTTGCCGAAGCCAGTACGATTACTGGTTCCATCGGCGTTTTTGGGATGCTATTCAATGCCGAAAAGTTGGCTGCTAACAACGGCATAACTTGGGACGTGGTAAAAACCGCCCGTTTTGCGGATACTAACACGGTTTCCCGCCCCAAAAATCCTCAAGAATTGGCGAATATTCAGAGAATAGTCGATCGCATTTACGATCGATTTATCACCAAAGTCGCCGACTCCCGCAAACTGCCAAAAAACAAGGTGCAAGAAATTGCTCAAGGCAGAGTTTGGTCTGGTACGGCTGCGAAACAGTTGGGCTTAGTCGATGAAATTGGCGGCCTAGAAGATGCCGTTAGAGAAGCAGCTAAGCAAGCTAAGCTAGGCGACGATTGGCAGTTAGAAGAATATCCAAAACGCCGCAGTTTGGAAGAGCAAATTTTGGAAAGAATATCCGGCGTTCGCGTTGTGAAACCAGCCACCAAACTCGATCCGCTGAGTGCAGAAGTTAAGAAAATGCAGGATGAATTGGCTGTTATCAAGTCGATGAATGACCCGCAAGGGATTTACGTTCGCTTACCTTTCGACTTGCGGATTAATTAACTTTACTCTTTAACCCGCGTCGGCGGGTTTTGTCTGTGTAGAAGCGGTTTCAACCGCCGAGTTTCAACCGCCGAGTTTGTCTTTACTCTTCAACCCGCGTCGGCGGGTTTAACCGCCGAGTTTGTCTTTACTCTTCAACCCGCGTCGGCGGGTTTTGTCTGTGTAGTAGCGGTTTCAACCGCCGAGTTTCAACCGCCGAGTTTCAACCGCCGACTCCGATATTGAAAAACCCGGTTTCCTCAAGAAACCGGGTTTATGAATACCCTATACGATCGACTGGGAATTGGAAATATTTATTATGCAGCACGCTGAGTCAACAATCCCCAGATGAAAAGTACCACGATCGCGCCGATGACTGCAAAAGCTATGCTGGGTACAGTTAATGCTCCGAAGGATGCTCCCGCGCTAGTCCCCACAAAGACTTGGCCTAAATAACCTCCCACCAGCGCGCCGATAATTCCTAAAACTGTTGTTGCGACAAAACCGCCACCTTGAGTTCCCGGATAAATGGCTTTGGCGATCGCACCAGCAATCAGTCCTAAAACGATCCAAGCAATAATTCCCATTTCTTTTTCTCCTGAGTGTTTAACTTTCGTCTGCCTTGTCTTATGTTCTAAGAATAACAACTGATATCCCGTCCTTTCCTCTACCGTAGGGATGAACCGATAGAGGTAGAATTTCTCATGAATCGTCCTAATTTAAGGCTTTTTAATATGTCAAAAGAGTTATTGAAGAACGCACAACTAAGAATGCATAACGTAGAGCGCACAACTAAGAACGAAGCCTTTAATTATCTAGGATAGAAGGCTTTATTTATTTAGGACAGAAGCAATCGACTACTCATATAAAGTGCAATTTCAGAACGTCCCAACCGTTGGGTGCGGTTGGTACAACCAAATTTTTCTAAGGAAGAAAGGTACCTATGCTCAAAGCCGAAGGGCAATAGGAAAAATTTTTCTGGGACTTTTTGTGTTTTACTGGTAAAAAAATTACAATATTTTTGTCAAATTAGGAAAGTTGGCCCCCGATGAATCTGACACTGTGCACGATCGTCAAGAATGAAGAAGCAACACTGTCGCGGACTTTGGACAGCGTGAAGGGTGTTGTTGACGAAATTGTGGTGGTAGATACCGGTTCGCGCGATCGCACTCGTGAAATAGCCCGAGAATCCGGGGCGAGGGTTTATGACTTTGAATGGTGCGACGACTTCGCAGCGGCGCGCAACGAGTCTCTGAAGCACGCCCAGGGCGACTGGATTTTGGTGTTGGATGCCGATGAGGTGCTGGTACCGGAGATTGTACCTCAGATCCAGCAGGCAATTAAGAGCGATCGACTGTTGCTAATCAATCTCATCCGCCAAGAAATCGGTGCATCTCAATCACCCTATTCCCTAGTGTCGCGTTTGTTTCGCAATCGCCCCGGCATCCGCTTTTCTCGCCCTTACCACGCCATGGTAGACGACAGCGTGGCTGAGATTTTGCAGCGCGAACCAGAGTGGAAAATAGCTTCTCTCCCCGATGTGGCGATTTGGCACTCTGGTTATCACAAAGATGCGATCGCAGCAAAAAGCAAATTCCAAAAAGCTCAAACAGCAATGGAACGCTATATAGCTTATTATCCAAACGATGCTTATGCGTGCAGCAAATTAGGCGCGCTGTACGTAGAAAGCGGGCAAATCGCGCGGGGCATTAATTTATTAACTAGGGGATTGACTGCGGCGACAATTGATGAATCTATTGTTTACGAACTTAACTATCATTTAGGCATTGCTTACCGCCAGCAACAGCAATTTGCCAAAGCCAAAGAACACTATCAACTCGCAATTAATACAGATGTTTTCCCGGCGCTCAAATTAGGTGCTTACAATAATTTGGGCAATTTGCTCAAAGATGAAGGAGATTTGCCAGCAGCAGAAAAAGCTTACAAAGCAGCTTTAAAAATAGATCCCAATTTTGCACCAGGTCACTACAATTTAGGACTCACACTGAAAGCAACCGGAAATTTGGTAGATGCGATCGCCTATTACCGACAAGCCATTAAAATCGATCCCGAACACGCCGAAGCCCATCAAAACTTGGCAGTAGCGCTGCTGAAAATTGGCAAAATGCCCGAAAGTTTAGCAGAATTCAAAAGAGCGATCGCCCTTCACGAACAGCGCCGCCCCTTTGAAGCAGAACGCCTGCGCCGCGGACTGCAAGAAATGGGTTTAATCTAAACCTGCATATCTACTTTCTCGTTAAGTAGGTCATTTGTAGGGGCAATCGTCGGTAGTTTCCCATCGATCCCAGAGGGGTAAGCACTCTTGGCATTAACCCTACAAATTGCGAAAAATACCAACAAAATCAAGCAATTATCTCTACTTTGCCGCTGTCCAAATCGTAGCGCGCCCCAACAACTTTAAGCTTTCCCGCTTTCACTGCTTCAGCCAAAATAGGCGACGCAGATTTTAACTTTTTTACATTCATTTTTACATTAGCTCTGACTGCGTTATCCCAAGCATCGCCCAATTGATTTTTTGTAGCATCAACGGCTGGTTTAATCGCCGCCACCAAAGTGCTAATGTGACCCGGCACAGCTTTACCATCCAAAGCCGCTTTCACAGCACCGCAGCGTTCGTGACCCAGAATTACTAATAGCGGAACGCCTAATTCTAATGCGGCATATTCCATATTTCCGAGAACCCCGTCGTCGAGAAAATTTCCAGCTACTCGGATATCAAATAAATCCCCCAATCCTTGGTCGAAAATAATTTCGGGTGTTACCCGCGAATCAGAACAAGCAAGGATGGTTGCAAACGGATGTTGACCCTTTGCTACTTCGGTAATTCGCGATCGGCTTTGGTCGGGAAATGTCCGTTTTTGGTGAATATACCGCTGATTCCCGTTCATCAATTTCTTGAGTGCGGCCTCAGGAGTGATGTTTGAGACTACTCCTTCTGCATAGGCCGGTTCAGTTTTGAACAGCCCTGGGGCCATGGTTGCCACCAGCGCCCCTGCACTTGACATCCAGATCGCACTCCGCCTCGACATCTTGCCTATTTTTTTTGAGTCGGTCATTGCTTGCAACTCGGTTAATTGTTTTATATTTATTAGTATAATATTTGCCATCAGCCCAGCAAAAATTCTTTACTTTTTCTTTACAAGTAGCTGCCAAATATAAACTAATAAAAAATCGCCCCTTGTAATTTCATGGAATTAACTGCGGTCATCATTCTGCCTGCGGAGGATGCTATAGTGTATCTAAAACAACAATTATTTATCAATGAATCACAATGTCTTACGTCGCCAGCATTCATATCTATCCGGTCAAGTCCCTTGACGGCATAGCTGTCAGTCAAGCTAATATTCTTGCCAGCGGAGCTCTAGCAGGCGATCGCTCTTTTGCCATCTGCGATCTTTCCGGAGCATTTGTTAACGCTAAGCGCAACAGCGGAGTCCATTTTCTGCGCCTATCATTTGACATAAAAAAGAGAATCGCCGGTCTGAAAATTCAAGACACCGAACAAGAAATATTTTTTCATGTAGATAGAGAACGCCCCGCAATAGAATCTTGGTTGAGCAACTACTTCGGTTTCCCGGTCAAATTAATTGAAAACTTGCTCGCAGGCTTTCCCGATGATACCGCAGCACCCGGGCCAAGCATTATCAGTACCGCAACAATAGCCGAAGTAGCATCTTGGTTTCCGAGAGTTTGCGTTAACGAAATGCGCCATCGCTTGCGAGCTAATATTGAAATAGGAGATGTCCCGGCTTTTTGGGAAGATCGACTTTTCGGAGCAGCCGATGAAGTTGTCAGGTTTAAAATAGGGCCAGTAATATTTGAAGGTATTAATCCCGGTCAGCCCTGTCTGCAATCCAACCGAAATTCTGCTGCTCAAGAAGCTTATCCAAACTTGAAAACTATGCTAACAGCCAAGCAAAATGAAATCATGCCTGAATTGCAAAAAAAAGGGCATTTCAATCACTTTAGTCGGCTGCTCGTTAACACGCGAGTGCCACTTCAATCAGCCGGAAAAATAGTACACATAGGAGATGAAGTTCAAATCCTCAGCGTCAAAAACTCCCTATTTAATACCATTCCCGATCAGTTATAAAAGTTTTATGATGACTTCATATCAAATCCGGTAACACCGGAATTAATATTACCCAGAGTCAGGACGCGGCAGTGCCGTTTCCCTACAATTAAGTGGGCGTTAGTTACATCTCTTGCAAGCATGACGATTATTTTGGGGTAGGGAAACGGCTTTTGGAGTGTCCTCCGTTAGTCCAAATCAATATGCCCCATGCCCCATGCCCCATGCCCCATGCCCCATGCCCCATTACCTTAAATTTCTGTTGGTACTATAAACCACGATCGGTCTGTCAATTCCTTTAAAGCGGAAATCTCCCATCGGCTCAAAACTTTGGGGCGATCGCAGCAACGTGTAAGTAGCTTCGCTCACCACGCATTCCCCAGGCTGACAAATTCCCTCCATCCGAGCAGCCAGATTAATAGTCGAACCCAACACAGTATAATCAACTCTTTTAGAACTGCCGACATCACCAATTATTGCCTTGCCGCTGTTAATAGAAATCCGCAATTGCAGCGGTTCGCCCAAACTCTTATTTGCATTGAGTTCGTCAAGACGGTTGAGCATTCCCAAAGCAGCAGCCACCGCGCGATCGGCATGATCCGGTTGAGGTTCCGGCGCTCCAAAAAATGCCATAATACAATCTCCAATAAACTTATCTAAAGTTCCTCCTTCCCCAAAAACTTCTTGCAGCATTTCCTCAAAGAAATTGTTCAGCAACCGGGCAATTTCAGGGGGCCTCAAGCGTTCAGACATCGCAGTAAAGCCCACAATATCTGCAAACAAAATGCTGATTTCGCGTTCCACAGGCGGCAGGCGGTGGTCAATTAAAGTCCCCGTATTCATTAAATGCTGCACCACAGCCGGAGAGTGATAGCGTTCCAATCTTTGCCGCATAGTTTCTTGGGTGCGGAGTTTTTGTGTCAGCAGCCACCGCTGCACGCTAGAAGCAGCGATATTTCCTAAAGCTGAAAAAAAGCTCAAGTCTTCATCTCCGCCCAGATACCACTCTCTAGAAGTCAGTTGAGCGTCGCCGTAAAGCACTCCAAAAACTGTATTTTCATCCCAGAGAGGAACAGCTATCGCCGTGCGAATTCCTTTATCGATCATGCTTATATTGTCGTCAAACTGTTCGTCAAACTGAGCGTCGGCAGTTTTGAGAGCAACTTGTTCGTCTAATACTTTGCGGCAAATAGTCCGGCCGATCCAACTGCCGTCAGCAGGGATATATTTATTTTTGGCAGTGGGTCTGGCGGCAGTCTTAACTACTTCGAGTTCGCCGTTATTTTGAAAGTCTATTAATAGTGCCAAACGTTCGATATTTTTGATATCGCGGAACACGATTTGCTGGACTTGATCGAAAATTGCTTCGATGGATTCAGCGGTGTTTAAATACTTCGCAATATCGACTAAGTATTTTAAACGCGAGATAGCTTGTTCGTAATTTTTTTCAAGTTTTGTGTCTGGTTCTATCCACTGTTTTTGCAGTTCTTTAGCTTTGCCGAGGATAGTCACTCCTTCGGGCATGGTGCCGATTTCAGGAAGTTGGGGGTCAGAGCGATCGGGCAAAACGACAATCAAATTAATCCGGTGTCCCAGATAAATCACATCGCCCTGATTGACTAAGTGAGGTTGGTTGAGGGGACTGTTGTTTAGTAGCGTCCCGTTGGTACTGCCCATATCCTCAACTAGCCACTCCCCTGAAGCTATTTTAAACAAGCGGGTGTGGTGCCGGGAAATGTCAGAAAAAGGCAGTTGCAAATCGCATTCTAGCAACCTACCGATAATAAATTGCTCGCCTTCGACAGGCACGGTTTTTTCGATGATTCCATTAATTTGAAGTTCCAGATTCAGTTCATTCATAGACAGCACCGCTGTTGAATTTTCAAGGCTTTGATAAGACTTGAATTCATCAGATCAAATCTCCTACAAGTCTTATAAAGCTGGCGGCAACTCCAAAGTAAGCTGACCCAACACACCAGTTCTAAAATCGTTTAACATCTGCCGCGCCGTTCGTTCGACATCTCCTTTATACCTGTCTTTTGCTACTTCGTGCAAATAATCTTCACCATTGCTAGATCCTATATCTAATTTATACCGAGATTTGAAACCAGATACTGATATCAATGTGTCATCAGCCGCCTCCAGCCCGAGGAGCAAATCAACCATAGCTGCTGCTACTACCTGATTGTCGTAAGCTGCTTCGCCAATATCTTCGCAAATAGCTAATTTTATGGCATTTTCTTGATTGTTAATCCGGGTGGGGATTACTCCGGGGGCGTCTAGTAACTCAATTTCGTCAGAAATGCGAATCCATCGGAGCGATTTAGTTACTCCAGCTCTGCGGGCACTGTCTACTACTCTGCGCCCTAAAAGGCGATTAATTAAAGCAGATTTGCCGACATTGGGAAAGCCCATCACCACGGCGCGGACTGGACGGGGTAGCATTCCTCGATCGAATCTGCGTTTATTTAGCTGCACCCCAGCCTCCTGGACAGCATCGGAAACATCGTGTACTCCTTGACCGTGCTCGGCGTTAGTAAAATAAGCAGTTTCGCCCTGAGATTCAAACCAGGTTTCCCACGCATCGAGGGTTCTAGGCGTAATCATGTCCATGCGGTTGATGACCAACACTCGCGCCTTACCGCCCACCCAGGTAGGCATTTGGGGGTGGTAAGTCGCTAGTGGAATGCGGGCATCTCGGACTTCGAGCACCACATCTACCCGCTTTAGCTGTTCTTTTAATGCCCGTTCAGCTTTGGCAATGTGACCGGGATACCAGTGAATTTTCATTAGTTATTAGTTATTAGTTAGTTGTTAGTTGTTAGTGGTCAGTTATCAGTTGTTCGTTGTTCGTTGTCAGTTGTTCGGGGAGCATCTCAATTTTTGCAAAAAGCATTTTTTTGTTGTAGTGCGAGCTTAAGAGCTCGCTTGGTTTTAACAGCAAGCGAGCTCTTAAGCTCGCACTACAAAATCAAAACTGAGATGCTCTCGTTGTTCGTTGTCAGTTGTTAGTTGTCAACTGCTTTCGGAGTCAACTAAGAGGGCGAGCAAGGCGGGGCACCGCCCCAACTGTCAACTGCTTTCGGAGTCAACTGCCAACTGTCAACTGTCAACTGCCAACTGTCAACTGCCAACTGTCAACTGTCAACTGTCAACTGTCAACTGACTAAGGCACAATCAAAACTGCACAAGGAGACAGATTGATCACCCGACTGGTAACGCTGTCAGACGCACCATCATCAGTTAAACCCATCCCACGACAGCCCATCACAATCAAATCAGCCCCAACTTCGTCAGCCACATCACAAATCGTGAAAGCAGGTTTGCCTTCTCGTTCGATGATTTCAGCTTCAATTCCCTGCTGGGAAAACATCGACTGGGCTTCAGACAGCAGTTTGGCGACTGCTTCGGGGGAACTCATCACCTCTCGCGGTGCCTCACCCTCCTCGGCTGGGGGTTCGACTACCGACAGAATAACTAAACGAGAAGCGTAGGTTTTCACAATATTGACAACCTTTTCCGCCGCTTCGCGGGCTTCTCGGCTTTGATCTACAGGAAATAAGACAGTCTTGAACATAGTTCGCATTTCCCGGACACGGACTCCGATAAAATGTTTACGTTGAGCCAAATCAGTGCCGTTTGTTTCATCTTCCGTTTTTTGTACGGGCGCGGTTGAATGCGCCCGAGGCCCCAAGTGCAAGTGACGAGTGCCGCCATTTCAACGGAATTAGACAAAAACACAAATATTAGGAGGTTAATCCTGTGACAAAAAAAACTGTAGCAAATTTATCGGCATCGGACTTATCGGGCAAACGGGTATTGGTGCGCGCGGACTTTAACGTGCCGCTCGACAACGGCAATATCACCGATGATACTCGCATCCGGGCTGCTCTGCCGACTATTCAGGATTTAGCGTCGAAGGGCGCTAAGGTCATTTTGTGCAGTCACTTCGGGCGTCCCAAGGGTGTGACGGAGAAGTTGCGCTTGACTCCGGTTGCTAAGCGGCTGTCGGAATTGTTGGGGAAGGAAGTCAAAAAGACTAACGACTGTATTGGTGATGAAGTGGCTGCTACTGTGGCGGCGATGGCTGATGGCGATGTGATTTTGCTGGAAAATGTCCGCTTCTACCCTGAAGAGGAAGCAAATGACCCAGAATTTGCCAAGAAGTTAGCTTCTGTTGCTGATTTGTATGTCAATGATGCTTTTGGTACGGCTCACCGGGCTCACGCTTCGACTGAGGGTGTGACTAAGTATCTGAGTCCTTCGGTGGCTGGGTTTTTGATGGAGAAGGAGTTGCAATATCTCGGTAGTGCGATCGACAATCCGCAACGTCCCTTAGCTGCTATCATCGGTGGTTCTAAGGTTTCCAGCAAGATTGGAGTCATCGAAAAACTGCTCGAAAAGTGCGACAAATTGCTGCTGGGTGGCGGCATGGTGTTCACGTTCTACAAAGCTCGCGGTTTGAACGTTGGCAAGTCTTTGGTGGAAGATGACAAGCTCGAACTGGCTAAGTCTTTGGAAGCGAAGGCAAAGGAACGGGGAGTTACTTTCCTGTTGCCTACTGATGTGATAGTTGCTGACAAGTTTGCTGCTGATGCGAACACTCAAACTGTCTCCGTTGAGAGCATTCCCGACGGTTGGATGGGTTTGGACATTGGCCCGGATTCTGTGAAAACTTTCCAAGATGCTTTGGCCGATTGCAAAACGGTAATCTGGAACGGGCCGATGGGCGTGTTTGAGATGGAGAAGTTTGCTGCGGGAACTGAAGGAATTGCTCATTCTTTAGCTGGAATTACTAAGACTGGTACTACCACGATTATCGGTGGCGGTGACTCGGTGGCGGCTGTGGAACAGTTGAATCTGGGGCCAGAAATGAGCCACATTTCTACTGGTGGCGGCGCTAGTTTGGAACTGCTAGAAGGTAAGGAATTGCCTGGTGTTGCGGCTTTAGATGAGGCTTAATTAAGTTGACTGGGGCGGGCTTTGTTGCCCGCCTTGCGGCGAATGCTATTTTTTTTACCACAGAGAGCGCAGAGAACGCAGAGAGGGAGAAAAGAGTGAGGGAAATGGGTTGAAATTTTACTGTTTGCGAGTACGATCGATCTGAAGTGGCAGTGAGGTTTGTTTGTGAAATTTAAAATCTTGGCAAGTGTAACGGCAACTGTAGCAGTTTTAGCGCCGTTTTTGCTGGCACCCCCCGTGAAAGCTCAAAATCCCGATCACGTCCAACAGTTGCTAGAAACTAAGGAGTGCGAGGGCTGCGATTTGAGAAATGCTGATTTGTTTAAGGCGAGTTTGTACAGAGCTAATTTAAGAGGATCTGATTTAAGCGGAGCTAATCTCTACGAAGCTAATTTGCTAGAAGCAGATTTAAGTGGTGCTAATTTGGCAAATACTAACTTGGTTAATGCTGAAATGTATGGTGCCGACTTGGACAGCGCTAATCTGCGAAATGCGGATTTGTCTAATGCTTTTTTGGGGCGGGCCAATCTGACGAGAGCTGATTTGCGCGGTGCTAAGCTTTTTAATACTAATTTGGGCGAAGCTTATTTGCTGCAAGCTAATTTGTCGAATGCAGATTTGCGACGTTCGCTGCTGTTTAGAGTGAATTTGAATCGCGCGAATTTAAGCGGGGCTGATTTGTCTTTTGCTGACGTGCGCGATACTAATTTGCAGAATGCTATTCTGTCAAATACCAGGCTTCCTAGAGCTCAATTGACCGGGACAAATATCGATGCGGCGAGGGACGTGCGGCAGGCTGATTTGGAACGTGCAAATTTGCGGGGTACAAATTTGGGGCCGATGGTTTGCGTGACGACGAGTTTTCCTTATTGTGTTTTGAATTTGGAATAATATCAGGTTCTCTCGAACGACGACAATCAGATGGGTTTGTAGTGAGGACTTTAGTCCTCAGATTATGAGGACTAAAGTCCTCACTACAAACCGTTTTTATTGCGGGTAATTAAGGGCTGGTACACCGTAAGTTGAGACCGGAGCTAAGTTTGAGGTGGTTTGTATCCCCTTTCTAGGGCAAATCTCACAAGCTGGGCGCGATTTTCTAACTGTAGTTTGCTGAATATGCTGCCTAAATGAGCTTGGACGGTGCGGGGGCTAATAAACAGTCGATCGCTAATTTGTTTGTTAGTATAACCCTGGATCACCTCCCAAAAAACTCTTTCCTCGGCTGGTGTTAGAGGCAAAGGTGCTAGTGGTGGCAATACTGCGACAACTTTGGGCTCCACCGCCAGGGCGGTAGAAGTTTGCAGCAGTCGGACAATCTCGGCGTGAATGCGGTGGGAGCGCTCTAACTGAGCTTTCACCTTAGCCAAGATTTCTTCAGACTGAAAAGGTTTTACCAGATAATCGTCAGCGCCGATCGCATGACCTTCAACTTTTGCCTCAATTTCGCCTTGACCAGACAAAAATATAAACGGCACCAACTGTCCCAAACGTGTAGTACGCAAGCGCCGGCAAAACTCAAACCCGTCCATTTCCGGCATCATCACATCTGAAATCACCAAATCTGGGGGGGCATTTTCAAAAATTGAGAGCGCCTCAACTCCTGAATTAGCGCATTCAACCCGGTATCCTTGGCTTTCGAGATACATTGCCAAGACTGTTTGACAGTCTGCTTCGTCGTCAACTACTAATATTCTTTCCATGAGGGCCTTGCACCAATTCCAGTTGACAGTTCTTGAAACTGCGGCTGATTCTTTTACGCTGAACATTTCTCTACATAGCTGTGCAATGCTGGAGATGTAACGATCGCAATTCCGTCATGGCTGACAGAACAGGTCGAATCCGACAAAGCACGTAACAAGATATTACGTGCG
>NZ_JAEQCB010000081.1:0-35587 GCF_020738785.1 Microcoleus sp. PH2017_05_CCC_O_A
AAGATAATTTGATGATTTTTAATTCTTGAAACCGTCGCATCTACGTGTCCTTTCCTAAGCTGAGATGGTTTGATATATGGTGAATCCCAAAAATCGTAAGTAGCCTTAGTTTCTGCCCATGTACCACTAGCTTCAGGTACACTGGATGTTGGTTTATCACTCAAGTTAGAAACAATTTTCATGAATCTATTTGTTCTTCTTGCATCTCCCAATTGAGTCTTTTCTAATTCTTCCCTTACCCATTGATCGATCATTTTAATCTCATTCCTGGGCGATCGCCAGATCGTTTAACAGCACAGATGTTGATTCTTGTCAAATTTATTGTTAAGAAAGATGTTTATAAAGCATAGCTTATTAAGGGGGATTTAGGGGGATCGAGATATGTGCAACTTCACATTAAATTGGTATTACTGGGTATCGTTTTTGTTATTTTCTTAAGTATTTTTACTGGCATTATTGGATAATTACTAGATTATAATAGTTAGATCAAAAATAATAAAAAAATAACTATCGTTATGATAGAACTAACTGGCTATCAAATTATCGATCGCATTTACTCAGGCACTCGCACCGTAGTTTATCGAGGTTTCCGCACAGACGACAAACAGCCCGTTGCCATCAAAGTCTTGCATAGCGAGTATCCCAGCTTCAGCGAACTCGTCCAATTTCGCAATCAGTACACGATCGCCAAAAACCTCAACTTGCCCGGAATCATCCAAACCTACAGCTTGGAACCCTACCGCAACGGCTATGCGCTGATTGTCGAAGACTTCGGGGGAATTTCTCTAAAAGAGTGGACTGGAAAAGGCAAAACAGTAAAATCTCTCGTTGAGTTTTTCCAAATAGCGATCGCCCTAAGCAATACATTAGATATACTTGGGAACCACTGCATCATTCACAAAGATATTAAACCAGCTAATATTCTGATTAATCCGCAAACCAAGCAAATCAAACTAATCGACTTCTCCATCGCTTCTTTACTGCCACGAGAAACGCAAGAAATTTATTATAATCCCAACGTTTTAGAAGGAACCATCGCCTATATTTCTCCCGAACAAACAGGACGAATGAACCGAGGCGTTGACTACCGAACCGACTTTTATTCCCTCGGAGTTACTTTTTACGAACTGCTGACAGGAAATTTGCCGTTTCAATCCCAAGATCCGATGGAGTTAGTTCACTATCATATTGCCAAACAACCGCCATCTCTTCGACAAGAAACAAATCCACAATCAACAATTAAAAGTGTAGATATTCCGCAGGCAATTGCTAATATTGTCATGAAGTTGATGGCGAAAAATGCAGAAGAACGCTATCAAAGTGCATTAGGATTAAAACACGATCTAGAAACTTGTTTTGCTCAACTTCAAGCAACTGGTAAAATTGAGCATTTTGAATTGGGACAACGAGATATTTGCGATCGCTTCCTGATTCCTGAAAAACTCTACGGCAGGGAAATCGAAGTTCAAAAACTATTAGCAGCATTCGATCGAGTAGCGACTCCCCTGTCATCCACCCTTAGCAACGGTAGACAAAGGGGGGGTGAATTGATCCTGGTTTCTGGATTTTCTGGCATTGGCAAAACGGCTGTTGTGAATGAAGTTCACAAACCCATTGTCCGGCAACGGGGTTATTTTATTAAAGGGAAATTTGACCAGTTTAATCGCAATATTCCCTTTTCTGCCTTTGTGCAAGCCTTCCGCGATCTGATGGGGCAACTGCTTTCCGAGTCGGACACCCAACTACAAACCTGGAAAACACAGATTCTAGAAGCGGTTGGCGAAAATGGCCAGGTAATTGTTGAAGTAATTCCTGAACTGGAACGAATTATCGGCACACAATCTGTTGCCACTAAACTGTCGGGAACAGCCGCCCAAAATCGATTCAATTCATTGTTTGAAAAGTTTCTTCAAGTCTTCACAAAACCAGAACATCCCTTAGTTATCTTTTTGGATGATTTGCAGTGGGCAGATTCCGCTTCACTGAATTTGATGCAACTGTTAATGGCATCGGAAACAGGCTATTTGCTGCTGATTGGAGCATACCGCGACAATGAAGTTTCCGGAGCCCATCCGTTAATGCTGACCTTGGATTCAGTGAGCAAAACTGAGGCAATCGTGAGTACGATCGCCCTAAAGCCATTAAGCCAATCTAGTTTGAATCAATTAGTTGCAGATACGCTCAACTGTGATACGGCGTTAGCGCAACCGTTGACGGCATTGATTGCACAAAAAACCCAAGGAAATCCATTTTTTGCCACTCAGTTTCTCAAGGCACTCCATCAGGATGAGTTGATTAAGTTTGACAGCCAAGTCGGACATTGGGAATGCGATATTGTCCGGGTGCGGGAGGCGGCACTCACGGATGATGTGGTGGAGTTTATGGCATTGCAGTTGCAGAAACTGCCACTGGAAACACAAGCGGTGTTGAAACTGGCTGCTTGTATTGGCAACGAATTCGATTTGAAGACGCTGGCGATCGCATTTGAGCAATCTGAGACGGAAACGTCAACAACATTGTGGCAAGCTTTGCAAGAAGGCTTGATTCTACCTCAAAGTGAAGTTTACAAGTTTTATATCCAACGAGAAACCCAGGATTTAGTCGAAAATTCACAGATTGCACTCTACAGATTTCTCCACGATCGCATCCAACAAGCTGCCTATTCTCTCATTCCTGAGTATCAAAAATCCCAAATTCACCTCAAAATTGGCAGATTACTGTTAGCTAAAAGTTTATCTGCAAACAGGGCAAAGCAAGTATTTTTGTTAGTGAATCAACTGAATTTGGGAAGAGCATTAATTAACCAATTATCGGAACAATTACTGTTGGCTCAACTGAATCTAGAAGCAGGTGACAAAGCGATCGCCTCTACTGCTTACGAAGCTGCCGTAGATTATTGTCGCACCGGCATCGAATTGTTGCCACCCGACTGCTGGGATCGACAGGATACCTTGACTCGCAAGCTGCATCAAGGCCTTGCCCAAGCCGCCTGTCTGTGCAGTCAATTCGAGTTGATGGATCGGTGCATTGACACTGCACTCCAACACAGCCCTGATTTCTTAACAGCCCTACCGATGCAGGACATTCGCCTACAGGGCTTGAAACTTCAAAGTCGCTTTTCCGAAGCAATTGCTCTCGGGCGATCGCTCTTAGAGACATTAGGCATCACCTTTCCGTCCCAGCCCCAGCCCCAGGATATCATCATGGGCTTGCAGGAAGTACAAGCTAAACTTGCCGATCGCTCGATCGAGGACTTATTAGAATCTCCAGCGATTGACGATCCCTACAAACTGGCAGCCAGCTATCTATTACTGAGAATTTCTCCCGCCGCCTTTTTAGGCGATCCGATGTTGTTCCCCCTGCTAGTATTAGCACAAACCAAACTTGGATTAGACAATGGTCATGCTGCTCCTCATACTCATGGTTATGCAAACTACGCGATGTTAGTGGGTGGAATGTTAGGAGATAAAACCGCTGCCTATGAATTTGGACAATTAGCACTCCAACTTATCGATCGATACGAAGCCCGCGAACTGGCGGCTATGACCACATTCTTAGTCAATCTTTTTACTCAACATTGGCATTTTTCAGCACATCAGATTGTAGAAAAATTGCAACAAACTTACACCCTGGCTATAGAAACTGGTGATTATGAACACGCCACTTATAGTGCTTTTAACTACTGCAATCTAGCTTATTTAGCTGGAAACAATTTAGCAACAGTCCATGTTGAAATGGAAAAGTATAGCCAGTGGATGGGGCAAATCGGAGAAGCTGGCATTGGTTTCGCCATCCATCAAGCTAATCACCAGGGTATCTTGAACTTAGAAGGGAAAATTCCTGCACCCAGTTTCCCGAGCGATTGGGAACAGATGAATCCGGGAATTCCTGTCTTTATTTATTACATTCACAATCAGCTCGTTTATAGCTATCTTTTTGGTGATTATCACACCGCTCAACGCATTGCTTCCCTACTAGATCGCTGCGATCCGATTACGCGGACTCAGCTTGTTGTTATTGTCACCGAATTTTATGCAGTGCTAGCAGATTTGGCTCTTGAACCCAGCACGCAGCCAGCAGAAAAATCTGCATTGGGCGATCGCATTCAGAGCAAACTCACACAGCTTGAACAAAGGGCTAGCCAAGCTCCGATGAACTTCCAACATAAATACGATCTGGTGGCAGCGGAGTATCGGCGAGTGCTGGGTGAAAGAATAGAAGCGATCGATCTATACGATCTTGCCATTTCTGGCGCTAAAGCCAACAAATACATTCAAGAAGAAGCCCTCGCCAACGAACTTGCAGCCAAATTCTATCTAGATTGGGGCAAAGAAAAAGTCGCCTCCGGCTATATGCAAGAAGCTTACTACTGCTATGCCCGTTGGGGAGCCAAAGCCAAAACCGATGACTTAGAAAATCGTTATCCCAATTTACTGCGCCCCATTCTCTATGCAGGTACCGAATCTCTAACTATCTTGGAAACACTGACAACAATTACTGCTCTTGCGCCTCATTCCTCTATTAACACCTCTACCAATCCTACCCAGTCTTCAAGCACGAGCATTAACACCGCTCTGGATTTTGCCACGCTCCTCAAAGCCTTTCAAAGCCTCTCTGAAACCATTCAACTGGAGCAGCTCCTGCATCAACTCAGCCAAATCATTTTACAAAACTCTGGGGCTGAACGCTTCGTGATGATAGTTCCCAATGAAGCTGGGGAATGGTATGTCCAAGTCATCGCAACTCTCGATGAAATCGATATTAGCGCTGCTCCCCTGGAGGGGCATGAGGCTCTGCCGATAAAACTGATTCAGTATGTCAAAAACACGCAGGAAGTGGTTGTCATCGACAATCTCAAGACTGATTTGCCAGTGATTGACGAGTATTTACTCCAGCGACAGCCCAAGAGCATTTTGTGTCTGCCTGTTTTGCATCAAAGTCAATTACGTGGCATTGTATATTTGAAGAATAAAAGAACCAGTGGTGCGTTTACGCGCGATCGCATCCTGACTCTTAACTTTCTCTGCACTCAAGCCGCTATTTCCATCGAAAATGCCAAGCTATATCAGCGAGAAAAAGAGAAATCTGATAAATTAGCTCAACAAGAAAAACAGTATCGCAGCATTTTTGAATCAGTCACAGATGGACTCTCAATTGTCGATCTAGAGACAGGTATCACAATTGCGATCAACCCAACTGTATGTAAAATATTTGGCTATTCTGAGGCAGAGTTTCTGGCTTTATCTCCGCCAGATTTTGTGATAGCTGAAGAACTTTCCATATTTGCCAAATTTATTGAGACTGTCCGAGGCGGGCAGATTTTTAATCATCGTGGGCGATGTATCCGCAAAGATGGCACAATTTTTGACATTGAGATTAAAGCAACTTCCTGTGACTACAACGGCAAGCGTCATGCGCTAGTAATTTTCCGAGATATTAGCGATCGCAAACACGCTGAAGCTGCCCTGGCTGAGAGTGAGGCTAAATTCCGAAGATTGGTGGAAGGGGCAAATGACATGATTTGGTCTGCCCAGGCAGATGGCATCTTTACCTACCTTTCTCCCCAATTTGAGACGATGTTTGGATTCCCCCCGTCTGATTGGGTTGGAAAATCCTTAACATATTTAATTCATCCCGATGACTTAGAAATGGCGCTGGCACCGGCTAAAGTTGCGCTTGAGCAAGGCACGAACCAGCAAGATATAGAATTTCGTCACCTATGCCAAGACGGCAGCTATCTGTGGGTAACACTAAACATGACTCCCATCAAAGATACTGAAGGTCATGCTATAGGACTCCAAGGTATTGTGCGAGATATTAGCGATCGCAAAAATGCAGAAACCATTATTCAACAAAAAACCCACGCCTTAGAACAGGCTTTACAAGAATTGCAGCAAGCTCAATTACATATGGTTCAAAGTGAAAAGATGTCAGCCTTGGGTAATTTAGTTGCTGGTGTTGCCCACGAAATTAATAATCCCGTGGGCTGCATTGTCGGTAATGTCGGTGCGGTACAGGATGCTCTTAACGACTTATTTGGAGTTATCGATCTCTATCAGAAAAAGTTTCCTACACCCGATGCGGAAATTGAAGACGAATTAGAAGCGATCGATCTGGAATATTTACGGGAAGATTTACCAAAATTAATCAAGGCGATGAAAGATGGGGCCGATCGCATTACATCGATTAGCAAAAGTCTCCGCACTTTCTCCCGTAACGATAGCGACTAATTCAGGACGCAGTTTTGCTGAGATTAAAGCTAATCCCAATCGGATCGAGATTCGGACGAACCTGGAAAGTGAAGGTGTAAAAGTGACGATCGCGGATAACGGAAAAGGAATGTCGTCAGAAGTAAAATCCCACATTTTCGATCATTTATTTACCACGAAACGTGTGGGAAAAGGCACTGGGTTAGGATTGGCGATCGCCCGACAGATCGTAGAAGAAAAACACGGGGGGACTATCGAGGTGGCATCAACTCTAAGTGAAGGTACTGAGTTTGTAATCTCGCTCCCAATTAAAGGCCATATTTCAACAGTTGACAGTTGACAGTTGACAGTTGACAGTTTGAGAGCGACCTCTACCCTTAAGTCCGAGGATTGGAGTAATGAATAGTCTGATTTTAATTTAAAGTTAATAAAATGGCTTGCGATCGCAGCTTAAAATAGGGAATAGCGATCGAACCATTGGTGGCAAAGGTCAGGGTACGATCGCCTGTGAACATAAAACCTGGAGACCAAAGCTCAACCTCCCGGGTGCATCTGGCGCAAGGAAGAGGGCGAAGCATGACCGCATATAAGTTATTAGTTATAATCTCATATTGATTGCGGTCATGCTTCGCCCCTACGGATATATTCGCCTTGCGCCAGATGCACCAAACCTCGCAGATTCAATGCGGCAATAAATCTAAAATCGACTTACCTATGATGAAATCTAACGCGAATCCCGCTAAAACTCTACCTTTACGACTTGTACTCGTAGTTCCGTTTGTCTTGCAAATCTTTGCCGCAGTCGGACTGACTGGTTATCTGTCGCTGCGTAACGGACAGCAAGCAGTAAATGATGTTTCCAGTCAGTTGCGTCAAGAGATTAGCGATCGCCTCAACCTGCAAGTCCTGGCTTATCTAGACAAGCCTTATATTGTAGGGCAAACGATCGTGGCCGCGGGTCAAGAGGGGCGGTTAGATTTAACAGATGTCACCAAACTAGAACGGACTTTTTGGCGGTTGGTCAGCCAAGATACTGTCGAATTCATGCAAATTGCTTTAACTGATGGCACAAGTATTACCTTAGAGGATACATTAAAGGATGGCATCGTTTCTCGGGTTGGTGACAAAGCGAATCTGCCTCAGCGTCAAATCTACAGTCTGGGCGATCGAGGTCAACGGACTAGGTTGATAGAAACTCAACCAATGTTTGACGCTCGGACTCGATCCTGGTATTTAGCTGCACTGAAAGCCGGAAAACCAATCTGGACATCTCAGCCCTACTTGGGCCAGACGACGAAGAAGGCGACAATTGCTCTAACCCAGCCGATCTACAACAGCGATGGAAATTTATTAGGAGTTCAAAACAATATTTTTCGGATTAGCAAGATTCATAGCTTTCTCAACAATCTACAGGTGAATCAAACAGGACAAACGTTTATCATCGATCGATCGGGCAACCTGATTGCAAGTTCCACGATCGAAGAGCCTTATATTATAGATCGCAAAAAAAATGAATTACAACAAATTCCTGCCGTCAAGTCTGAAAATTATGTAATGCGTCAAACAGCCCAAGCAATCCTCGAACGACTTGGCACTTTTAACAACATTGCCGAAAGTCAGCAGCTTGATTTTATGCTGGGAAACCAACGTCAGTTTATTCAAATTTCAACTATTAACGACAAACGAGGTATCGATTGGATCGGCGTCATTGTAGTCCCTGAATCAACTTTCATGGCACAAATCAATGCCAACACTCGCACCACAATTATCCTCTGTTTGGGTGCGTTGGTTTTGGCAACCGTTCTCGGTATATATACTTCCCAATGGATTGCCGATCCGATTCTGAAATTGCAACAAGCCAGTGAAGCCATTGCCACGGGTGAACTCGATCGCACAGTCGAAATTAACGATATCAAAGAATTAGCAGGGTTAGCGCGATCGTTCAACCAAATGGCAGCGCAACTCAAAACCTCCTTCACAGTCCTCGAAGCTCGCGTTGCCGAACGTACCCTAGAACTTCAACAAGCAAAGGAATTAGCCGACAACGCCAACGCCGCCAAAAGCGAATTTCTCGCCAATATGAGCCACGAACTCCGCACACCCCTTAACGGCATCCTCGGCTACGCTCAGATTCTGCAACGCAGCGAACCCCTCACCTCGAAAGGAAGTAACGGCGTTAACATCATCTACCAGTGCGGCTCCCACCTGCTCACCCTAATTAACGATATCCTTGACCTCTCTAAAATCGAAGCAGGTAAACTAGAAATCTATCCCGCCTCCTTCTACTTTCCTTCCTTTCTCCAAAGCGTTGTAGAAATCAACAGTATTCGAGCGCAACAAAAAGGAATTACCTTCGACTTTCTCCCAGATGATAACTTACCTATGGGAGTCCTGGCGGATGAAAAGCGTTTGCGTCAGGTACTAATTAATCTGTTGAGTAATGCCATTAAATTCACGAATCAAGGCAGCGTGACCTTCTTAGTTGAGAGAGTTGAAACAACGGATCGACCGGATTTTTGCACTCTCCGTTTCTCAGTAAAAGATACCGGAGTCGGAATTACCCCGCAACAACTAGAGCAGATATTCCAGCCATTTGAACAGGTAGGTGATATCAAAAAACAATCCGAAGGTACTGGATTAGGACTAGCAATTAGCCATAAAATTGTCTCCTTGATGGGTAGTGAAATTAAAGTCGAAAGTATTTCCGGGGAAGGTAGCACCTTCTCCTTTGAAGTAGAATTGCCCGAAGAGAAGGATTGGGCTGCGGATTCGAGAGTTGTTTCTCAGAGAACTATCCTAGGCTATGCTGGGAAACGACGCAAAATTTTATTGATCGATGACCGCTGGGAAAATCGTTCGGTATTGCTGAATCTTTTGGAACCAATTGGTTTTAAAATTATTGAAGCTAGCGACGGACAAGAAGGACTCCAGCAAGTTTTACAGACTGCACCGGATTTGATTATTACCGATCTATCCATGCCAGTCATGGACGGGTTTGAGTTTTTGCACTCATTGCGATCGCATCCAGAACTACAACATCACATTGTGCTGGTTTCTTCAGCCAGTGTCTTTGAGATCGATCGCCTCAATAGCATTAAAGCGGGGGGCAATAATTTCTTACCCAAACCCATCCAAGCTGAAATATTGCTAGAACAAGTGCAAAAGTATTTAAAGTTAGAGTGGATTTATCAGGATCCCAAAGACGAGCAACTTTGGGAGTTGGATGTAGCTCAAGAAATTAAGCCGCCATCTGACGCCATTTTGACCCAACTTGCTCAACTAGCCAAAATGGGCGATTTAGAGGGAGTGATGGAAGTCGCCCAGCAAATTTCCGATGGGGATAATGCCGCTTTTGTCCGAGAACTTATCCAGATGACTGAGGCGTGCGAGATCAAACAACTACGGGCATTTATTCAGCAGTATCTCGCTTAATGTGTAGTATTAGAAACTATGATTGACTCAAGCAATTCCTTTATTTTGATTGTGGATGACAATCCAACCAACTTGTCTATCCTCTCCAAAACCTTGAAATCCGCCAACTACAAAATTCGCATGGCAGTGGATGGCGAAGAAGCCCTAGCTATGGTGGCCTATGCTCACCCAGACCTAATTTTACTCGACGTGCAAATGCCCAAAATGGACGGTTTTGAAGCCTGTCGCCGCCTCCAATCAGACCCCGCTACTCAAGGTATCCCCATAATTTTTATGACGGCTTTGGCAGATACGGAGAATAAAATCCAAGGCTTATCCTTGGGGGCGGTGGACTACATTACCAAACCTTTTGAACCCCAGGAAGTATTAGCAAGGGTGAAAGTTCACTGGCGTCTAAAGCAACTAGCCGACACCTTAGAACAACGAGTGGCACAACGTACCGATGAGTTGGAGAAAGTCCAATTGCAATTGGTGCAGCAAGAAAAACTCTCCACTCTGGGACAACTGGTGGCGGGTGTTGCTCATGAAATTAACAATCCCATTGCTTGTGTCGTAGGTAATGTCAGTGCTGTGGAAGATAGCATTAACGATCTATTTGATTTGATCGATCTATATCGCCAACGGTTCCCCGAACCCGGCCCGACAATTGAGGCATCTCTAGACACGATCGATCTAGAATATCTGCGGGAAGATTTGCCCAAACTGGTTAAATCCATGAAGGATGGGGGCGATCGCATCGTATCTATTAGTCAAAGCCTCCGCACTTTTTCCCGCGCCGACAGCGATAAAAAGCAGAAATTTAACCTGGCTGAAGGTATTGACAGCACAGTGCTGATCTTGCGCCATCGCCTCAAGGCAAATAATCTGCGTCCAGCCATTGAAGTGATTGCTAACTACGGCGATGTGCCAGAAATTAATTGTTTTCCCGGACAATTAAATCAGGTGTTTATGAATATTCTCGCCAATGCGATCGATGCTTTGGATGCAGCGTGCGTTGGGCGAACCTATGCGGAATTAGAAGCCGATCCTGAGCGAATTATTATTTCTACTCAAATGTCGATCGACCTTTCTACCGTAGAAATTAGTATCAAAGACAACGGCTTTGGTATGCCAAAGTCAGTAAAATCGCGGATATTCGACCATCTGTTTACTACGAAAGAGGTTGGCAAGGGGACGGGATTGGGATTGGCGATCGCTAAGTCTATCGTAGAAGAAACCCACAGCGGCAAGTTAATCTGCCATTCTGTGCTGGGTGAAGGGACAGAATTTGCGATCGAACTTCCGGTATAAAAAATATTACATTGTGCCCAGTCGCTCGATCGCGCAATCGGATGTGATATTATCGATCGACCTTGGGTGCGGACTTGAGCTTCAAAGCGCTTAAAAATTTAACGCATTCAGCTTCAAGCAATCGGTATTTAATCGGCTTGATGAAGGCATTAAAATGATTTAACCCAACAATATAATTGCCAGTTTCGATAGCGATAGGGGATAAATGAGTGCCTTCTATTTCCCGAGTTAAAACTGGTAAATCTCTAGCTTTCAACTGTTCAACCAACCACAGCACATCGCTGTTTTTTTGTACTTCCAAACTTTTGTCAATATCCCTAACTGAGCCTGCTATGTCATCTCGATCGAACGAAATCAGTGCAGTTAAATTAAACAAAGAACTGCTAGCAATAAAACACTGAGTTTCTGCTCTTGTCGGCCGCACTCCCAAACCTAGTTTGTCTAACAGCACTGCGAGGGCTCGAATCGGAATTGCACTCTCGGTGTTGCTGATATCGGGAGCAATTAATAAAGAGGGTTGACCTTTAATTGAAGGTGTCTCGATACTGCTATTGTAGATTAACTTTTGAATCTGTCGGTTTTCATCTTGGCCATAACATTGATTCGCAATATTTTGCCAATTGGCATCGCTTAAAAACTCTAAAAGAGCGATGTACTTGCATCCCAAACTGTGACCCACCCAAAAATAGCTCGATCGCTCTTGATAAATATCCGACTCCCAACCCAATTTTTTCGCAACTTCCGTTAGTTCTTTCCTAAGTATCTCCTGTTCTTGCAATAAACTAACTGCGATCGGCCAGTGGCGAAAACTAAACCTAAACGGCAAAGCAACAATTGTATAGCCATCTGCAAACAACTTTTTTAAGAAATCTCGATAAAATACAGTAGGAAAAGTGCCAAAAAAAGTGCCACCTATAAATTGAATGACACCTTTTGGCTGGGGGTGAACCGCTACCCAACTAAAAGAAATTGGCTGAAACTTAAATACTGGTTGCATCCGAATAATCCTCATACCATTTTAGATTTTTAACGTTTGTAGTGAGGACTGAAGTCCTCACTACAAACTAGCGGCAAGGTGCGCGGCGGGAGCGCACCCTACATATAGCCTTTCTCAGATAGGTAAGGTACGTTGTTGGGATGCGAGCCCTATAGGTTTAGTGCTTATATAAGCTGTCATTCATACCTCATCTTTTTGAGAAAGGCTATAGCCTTTCTCAGATAGGTGAGGTATGACTGCGATCTGAGTTGTTGGCGTGTCTGCGAGCTTACCGTATAACCTATGGTAAGAGGGCCCAAGCCCAACAACGTACCTCACCTACTTGAGAACTGCTATACCAGAGATTTTAGGTATTTCCCACCCTATAGAGTTGGTGGATAATTCCCTTCTTTTCTAGCAGTGAGACATTTTAACGGGAATATCGAACTTGTTCATCACGGTATTTAGCGCCTTCAAATTGGCCTCATTTGGTTCAAGTTCCGCCAGAAGTTGTACTAGCATTTGAGCTTTTTCTGAATTGTCTGCGTCTGAACTAGCTAACTCCAAATTACCATCGCGCAACTCTTCCAAAACCGGCAGTATGATTGGTGGATCGATAATAATTGGCCCAGAGATTGCCGGAGGAAGCACATTCAATGCTTTTCCGCTAGCGATCGCCAGAGTGTAATTAATTTGATCGAAGTCTAGATCCCCAACCACACCTGGAAAACCATTCGGCAAAAAAGTACCCCGAATTTCTGGATTCAGCAACACTCTGGCTCCTTGTTTGGTTGGAGGTACGGGGCCTGGAAAGAAGCGGCGGGCGTGCAAAAACAGCGAGACATATCCCCGTACTTCTAGGCTACCCGAAGTGAGAACTGCTGGCACAAGAGGTAACAATTCAACAGATGCAGTTTTGCCAGCAGGTATTCTGAAAAACCCGCGATATATGTTGCTAGATCCGATCTGAGTCAGAGGTATAAAGGTGTTAGCGCCTTCAACGTCAATAATTAAGCGAACGTTAACGCCGTCGATCGGGATTTTATTAGGATCTGGCGGTACGGGCAAACTAACGGCAAACTCAATCCGATATCGCAAGTCGATCGCTTCGAGATTAGAGATGGTGAGAAAGTATCCTTGAACGACTCGGCGAAGCACTGGAGTGAGTTCTGGTGCGGTGGGCACTGAAGGTGCAATGGGCTTTGCCAAGAGTTCAAAAGTTGAAATTTCCATGTGTTTATCTAAGTAGGTTGTGCGAGCACAAAAGTTTTGTTTTTTGCTTTTCCCTCGCTATATCTATTGATAACCGGGGGTACAAGTTAGTTACCAGTCACTTTTTTGAGTGACACTCATTTGAGCTAACCCGATCGGGCTAGCTCAACCGTGCTGGTTGACAGTGAATATAGAATTTGCTAAAAGGGCGATCGTTCTTATCGCACAAGGAAAAAGGAAGTTCGGCAACGAGCAATTTAGATCTAACGGATGTATTGGCAGTTGCGATAGATTATAATAAGTCAATCTTGGGCGCATGATGACTGTGTGGCAAGGCTTTGAGATTTCGAGACGAGCGCGAACAATAACAGAAATACGTTACTTTTGCGATCGCGAACTGTAACTTCAAAGTAATCAAATTCATTCAATAAAGTAGGAAAATGCCGTAGAACCTCCAAATCAATACAATGACCCGCTCTTTCACCCCGCCTAGAAGCTTCTAAAATCCTGCAAGTCTCCGACAATACCCTCAGAAACTGGAACAAAAATATTGCCACAAAAATCAAATCGGCTAGTGAGTTTGAGCGGGCGGGAGATTACTAACATGAGTATTTATAAAAACAGCGAGCGGGAATTAGAAATTGATAACAATTTCCCAAATCTAAAATCTAAAATCTAAAATCTAAAATCTAAAATGGTATTACCTCTCTCCCGAATTTTCAGCCAAGTTCCTCTCCGAACCGCTCTGCTCGTTCCTTTTCTTGTAGAAATTGCCGGCACAGTAGCGATAGTGGGTTGTCTCTCCTTGGAAGTTTGACCGAAGAACGAGACGCCAGCCCCTGGCTAACGACACGGGGATAAGTCGGCGGCGGTTTCAACCGCCTAAGCGTATTTAATAAATCTTAATGCAAGATTTGCACCATATACAGGTTAATGCTGTATAACTATAATATGAGCGTTAATTACAAATCCAACAAAAATGTCGTCTACTCGTGTAAATACCATATTGTGTGGTGTCCAAAATATCGTCGCAAAGTTTTAATTGAAGGTGTCGATGCCCGACTAAAAGAAATATTGTTAGAAGTTGCGACTGAGTTTAATAGTGAATTGATAGAAATGGAAGTAATGCCAGATCATGTTCACCTCTTAATCGAGTGCGATCCTCAGTTTGGGATTGCCAAACTAATCAGATACATGAAAGGACGATCCTCTAGATACCTCCGTCAAGAATTTCCTTGTTTAAAAAGTCGATTACCAACGTTATGGACTAATAGCTACTTCATTGCAACTGTTGGCGGTGCGCCCATTACAGTAATTAAACAGTACATTGAGACTCAAAAAAATGTCTAATTATGGCTGCCAGCAAAATTTAATTAGCCCAAATCGAGAGTTAAGAAGCGTTCTAGAGTTTGTATGCGAAGAGTCAAACAAGCTAGCCAACTCTGGGACTTACTACTGTCGGCAATTGTATTTCAAAACCGGGAAGATTCCGGGCAAGTATGACTTGCACAAATTATTCAAAGAAAATCTGCACTTTAAAGCGCTGTATTCCCATGTTGCCCAACAGACGTTGACCAGTGTTGCGGAATCTTTCAAGTCATATATTGGATTGCTGAAGGGAATCAAAAGTGGTACAGTAACGCAACATCCTAAACTACCGAAGTATCGCAAAAACAGCTTAAAACTTGTGACCTTCCCAAAAGCAGATGTAAAGCTAAAGAATGGGCAATTAAGGTTCCCATTAGGTAGTAAGGTTAAATTGTGGTTTGGGATTGGTGAATTTTATTTGCCAATGCCGTCTAACCTAGACTACAAAACAATTAGAGAGATTCGCATTTTGCCAAGAAATGGCGAATTTTATGCCGAGTTTGTCTACCAGCTTCAGTCAACAGCGATTAAATTAGATACAAACAAAGCTCTGGGTATCGATCCAGGGTTAAATAATTGGTTAACTTGTGTTTCCAATGCGGGAACAAGTTTTATTGTAGATGGACGGCATTTAAAATCATTAAATCAATGGTATAACAAGCGGGTTGCAGCGATTAAAGAGCATAGACCTCAAGGTTTTTGGTCTAAGAGATTGGCGCTCCTTACAGAAAAGCGAAACAGGCAGGTCAGAGATGCAGTCAATAAAGCGGCTAGATTAGTATTAAGCCACTGTCTCGAAAATCAAATAGGCACAATCGTTTTCGGCTGGAACAAGGGGATGCGTCAAGAAATAAATCTTGGTAGCAAAACCAATCAAAGTTTTGTGCAAATCCCTACCGCTCGGTTGAAAGATAGGATTTTCCAGCTTTGTGAACAGTATGGTATTCAGTTTGTTGAAACAGAAGAAAGCTATACAAGTAAGGCAAGTTTTTTAGATTCGGATGAATTGCCTAAGTTCGGTGAAAAAACTGAAGGGTGGAAAGAATCTGGAAAGCGCGTTAATCGTGGATTATATCGGTCAAAAGATGGAAGCAAAATTAATGCAGACTGCAATGGCGCTGCGAACATTTTGCGAAAAGTAGCGGCAACTTTAGGGCTATGCCTAAAAGGAGTCAGTAGGGGCGCTTTGATTTCGCCTTTAAAAGTTCGCATCTGGACTCTTCAAAAATCCCCGTCCCGGAGTGGGCTGGGGAGTATCAATTGTGATTCGGTATTGGCAGAAGGAACAGAATTTGCGATCGCGCTACCGCTTGTTTAAAATGCCTTGTGCTCTAGCTGTAACTATTGCAGCGGCAAAAATACGGTCATCACCTCACCCTTTTGGGGGCGCTGGCGAATTACCAGCTTGCCGCCAGCAGCGCGAAATAAATTCTTAGTGACGCTCAAATTTAAGCTCAAACTTCCTGTCTCCGGCTGTACCATGAGCAAAGGCCCGATCGATCGCAAAGGAGCATTCGCCGATCCTCCAAAAGTCGATACGCCGTTACCTTCAGGTAAGTGTTCCGATTCTAACTGCAATTTTAATTGACTCCCAGCCAACGTCACCTCTACCTGAATGCGACTTCCCGATCGCAAAGTTCGAGTAAAATTCTCAATCAAATTAGTTAACACCTGATCCAACATCGTCGGATCGCTGACTACCGCCGGCAATTTTTGGGGCACAATCACTTCTAAAGTGTGGTTGCGCTGAATCGCTTGTTTTTGCCAGCGAGGAATGCTATTTTGGAGCACTTCACCGAGGGACATGGCTGTTAGCTGCAATGCGGAATTTTTAGCTTGCGACATTTCCATTTCCACGGCGCGGAAAATTAAACCGAAGCGATCGATCTGAGCGGTACACTCAGCATCGATGGTTTCCAAACGCTTCACCACCACTGGATCGAGTTTGGGGCGTTTCAGCAGCAACCGAGTCAGGGTGCGGATGGTGGCCAAAGGAGTGCGGACTTCGTGGGCGATCGCCTGTAGCAACTCCACCTCTTTAGTAGCGTGAGGAATTGCAGACTTGCACTTGATATCTTGCCTACCTTTCAGGCTATCCTCAACTCTTTCATCCTTGAGCCTGCCTGCTTCCTCTTTCCCAACAGGCAAATTATTTAACAACAAGCTGGCGAACAGCGCGACTGTTTGATATTTGGGAGCAACAGGCAAAAACTGCTGGAATAGCGCATCTAATTTATGAGTAGAATCGTGAGTAGAATTAGGAGTTAATTGGTGCGATCGCAAATTGAATCGACCGTCAGAATTAGCAAGCAAACATTCACTTTCAGTTACGCGGCGCCGCAAAACTTCCCAAGCTTTGGCGACGACTTGGGGGTCGAAGGAAAATAGAAAAGCCGGCATTCCCGCAGCATTTTCACCCAAAACCATCACCAGACTAAAACTAGCCGTTAAAACCACACAAAATTGTTCGTTCGCCAAAGGATCGCCGATCGCCAAAGCCAAAGTCGGGGCCGTCGCAGGCACGGATCTTTGCTTGTCAGCGGCCGGTAGCAAAGCTAAAGTTTGTCTAGCACGAAAAGACCACAAAGCTGCATCGTTGTCAGGAATACTGGTAAAAATCCAATTAGCAAAGCCCGAAGCCACCACCGGCTCAGTCAAAACCGAAGATGGGCCCGACAAAATCAATCCCTGACAGGAATTGGGGATGGGGGATGGGGAGAGACAGTGTGTTTGCTTCGCGAGCATTTGATTCAAAGTTGCGATCGCCCCGTACCATTCCTGTTCAGCTTTGGGCCGGGAAGCCGCACGACTCCCAGGACACTTCGGGCGGTTGTTTTCTCCAGCCAACTTCACATCAAACAGACTGAGGTCATTTTCTAAGGCCTCGGAGGCTAAAATCTCGCTGATTGTCGGTAAAAAGTAAGTATTCACAGTAGGTATAAACCCACCTTCACCAGGTATGAAGGATGAAGTATTTATTTATAGGAATGTTCAGGAGTAAAAATTCAAGCACCAGCAGAACCCAAAAATCCCGCATAATTTCTTGCGCTTTGCTCCTAACTCACAGGATATCCACATTTGTCAACTATCGTTATTGGCAGAACCGTACAAATTAAGTCGCAATCTCCGCGCTGCGGGCGATATTTTTGACGAACCCACCCGATCGCCCCGGCAAAAGTGCAAAATGGATGCAGTTAAACACCGTGCTTTCCTTATGCCCACCTCGATCGCCGACTCGAAAAATCTGTTGTCAGAGTTAATGGCACGCTACCGCAACCAAGTAGATTATCTAGCAATTCGACTCGAAGAAGCCGAAGGCACAGACATCCTGCTGCGGGGCGAAAAAATTGAAACCCTCAGCGAAGGAGTCTCAATTGGCGGCCAAGTCCGAGCTTGTCACAAAGGCGGCTGGGGCTTTGCCAGTTTTAACCGACTTTCCACCCTCGCCGAAAGAATCGAAGAAGCCATCGCCGCAGCCAAACTGATCGGCGAAGAAGAAACGATTCTCGCGCCAGTTACGCCAGTACAAGACATTTGCTTCCTGCCTTTGACAGGAACAGACCCCCGTCTGGTGCCGCTAATTGAGAAAAAGCAATTGTGCGATCGCTACGCAGCCATCCTACGCAGCATAGACCCCCGCATCGCCACCATCTCCGTGCGTTACGGCGACAGCACCCAGCGCACGATCCTCGCCACCTCCGAAGGCACGATGCTCGAACAAGGTTGGGCAGACATGGAAATGCGGTTTGCCGCCACAGCCCGCAGCGGGGAAACCGTACAAACCGGCCGCGAAACCACTGGTTCGCGGAAAGCTTACGAAGATTTAACCGAACTTGATACCCAAGTTCGCAGTGCCGCCCAGCGCGCGGTAGACTCCCTAGCCTTGCCCCCCGTCCAAGGCAACACCTACACCGTCGTCATCGACCCAATACTTAGCGGATTGTTCGTCCACGAAGCCTTCGGACACCTTTCAGAAGCTGACATGGCCTACGAAAATCCCGACATCTTGGAAATTATGACCCTCGGCCGCCAGTTCGGCCCGAAAAACTTGCAAATTTTCGACGGTGCTGCGCCACAGGGACACCGGGGCAGCTATTTCTATGACGATGAAGGGACTCCGGCGACTACGACTCAGTTAATTAAAGACGGCGCTTTAGTTGGGCGGCTGCACTCGCGGGAAACTGCGGGTAAGTTGGGAGAAACGCCTACGGGCAATGCTCGCTGTTTAAATTATCACTATCCGCCGATCGTCCGCATGACGAATACTTGGATCGAACGGGGCGATACGCCGGTTGCGGATTTATTTTCTGGTATCAAAGAGGGTGTTTTCGCGCGCAATTGGCAAGGCGGCATGACTAACGGCGAAATGTTTACTTTCAGCGCCGGCGAAGCTTGGATGATTCGCGATGGCAAACTCGACAATCCGGTGCGGGATGTAACTCTTTCGGGTAATGTTTTCAGCACTTTAGCGGATATTGAGGCGATCGGCGACGATTTCTACTGGGATGAATCCGGCGGCTGCGGGAAGGGAGGACAAAGCGGTTTACCCGTGGGCTGCGGCGGCCCGAGTTTGCGGATCCGGGATGTCGTGGTTGGCGGCGAAGCTGCGGAAGAGTAGAGCTTCAAAACCGTGGAATATCTACTAGGTAAAGCGCCAGATTCCTACTAGCGCTTTACCTATTTTTTTGATCTAAAACCTGAAATTTTAGGGTGATATCATGTCTGGTTGCATGGAAATTATTTAACCGCAGAGAACACAGAGGACACAGAGGGAGAGAATAGAGATCTGAATACAGGACGATGCTACCGGATTTGATATGAATCGATCGTACCATTTTTGATTTTGATTGGGTTGACTGACGGTATCAGCATCAGTCGAGAAAGTCTCAAGACTCAAAAAGTCTGGTTTCTGCGATCGCGTGCGAGTCTCGGCGAGAACATCCCGGAGACGGCGAGGTTCTACACCTTTGTGCATCGTTTTTGGTATCTTTAGCTGCTAATAGCAGTTGTTGCGATTTATTGAACTGATGTTCTGCAATTGAAAAGTTTGCTAGTTTTTGAGGAATCACAAGAGCGCTAACTAATAGCGTACTCAAATAAATTAACTTGATGGTAGTATTCATTGTGTTGTGTTTTTTTTTCAGAGATTTTTGCTCCCCGATCCAACATCGCTTCAGCCAATCTGGAAGTAATTGCGTTTAACTCTTCGTTTAAGAATGCCCTCATTACTTATTTATCTCCCTCGACAGAGTAGGGAAAAATACTCAAAGTAATCGGCCGATTTATTTTGCTTTGTTTAGCAAAAACATCCATTGTTTGGGTTTATCTCCCGCTGCCTCGTTCGGGCAAGGTATCTTTATCGTTATCTGCGTAAAATATCTGAGCGTTGGCTTGGACGGTCATAATTTCGGGAGCAGGTTTGTCTTGAGAGAAAAAGGTCGATCGGGTTTCTAAGCTTTGAGCGTTAACTGCTGTGCTACTCAGTAGCAGGGTTGACATCAGCATGGAAGAGTAAAGGCGCATCATAGAGTTCCGTGTCGTATTTTCTATTTCTTGATACGCAGCCTGTACTCTGCTATCAGGGCAAAAACAGGTAAAAAAAAAATTGAATTGCCGCGAAATCATCAATTGGTAATTGATGACCCATACATTTTTTTGAATTTTAGTCAAACGGGGTAAAACCCCTCGTTTCTCTCACTGTTTCAGTTGTAAGTTCAAGTTACCTACTAATTGCCGAAAACCACCAGCAGTCAAGGCTTCCCATCTTTTTGCGACACTCTTGCAACCAGGAAACGAAACCGTAAGTTATAAATATTTACGAGTCTTCAGATTAACTTCATAATTTATTGATATGGAGATGCAGCCTCGGATTAAAGACACAAAAACACAGTATCCTGGGCGCGGCTTGGGCACTCTATATATTTATATGTTGTTGAATCAGATTCCTGAAATTGTAGATATTTACGAGTTTTCAGATTAACTTCATAATTTATTGATATCGAGATGCAGCTTCGGATCGAAGACAAGCTAATGCCACATCAGAATGTCGCGCGTAACATAGGCTACGATCTGATTTGCGAATCTATGTATAGGAATAGAGAGTCGAGGGTTGACGAGTTATCCAAAACAACATCAGCTTGTTGGCACTTGTTAGCTAGCGGCATCTGGGCGTTAATCCGTGCATTAGCTCGATCGCAACTCAAGCCGTCTCGGTGCATCAGCCGTTGTAACTGCACTTCGGGCGAACAGTACACCACCCAAATTTCGGTACACAAGTCAGTCATGTTAGCTTCAAACAGCAGCGGCACTACCAATACCAAAGTCAACCTGTCAGTCTGGGCGCAGAAACCTGGTTTTTTTTCAACCACACTTGGTTCTAATTCGCGATCGCCTTCCCAAAACCCGCTTTCTTGAGTTTTTGTACCTAATTCATCTGTGTCTGGGGATACCAGATTTAAGGCAGCAATGTAGCTTTGAGTTTCCTCCACTAACCGGCGGCGCACATAAGGGTGAATCTGTTGATCTAACCACTGCCGTTCCGCTGCGTTACAAAAAATAATATTTCCTAACTCGGGGCGGTTTAAATTGCCGTCGGGGAGCAAAATAACGGCGCCGTATCGTTCTACAATAGAGTCTAGTATTGGCGAACCTGGGTGCACAGCTTCGCGGGCGTAAATATCGGCATCTAAAATCGGAAATCCATAGGTATCTGTCAGATAATTAGATATAGCGGTTTTCCCGGTGGCGATGCCCCCAGTTAAGCCGATCGTGCGGACAATTCGATCGCTCATAATTTTCTCTGTTTAAACTCAACGGTGTTTCGACACTTACTGTCCGTATTTGCTATGTTGGTGACACAATTAAAATTAGACTTGAAATTGGGAATTGGCGATCGAGAGTTAGCCTTAGGAATGGTCAGCATGAGGGTGCGATAGACTGTTTTTTACCTAAAATCTCCATTTAAAACTTGAATTCAGGTCTAGATCGAGGCAAATTTTATGAAAGCTCAATCTGCTGTGCGATCGATTCTGGCAGCAATTCCCCTGGCTGGATTTTTGATATTAGATTTTTTCCCCAACCTGGTTTTCTTCAAAGAAGATAGCAGCGGATGGGTGATTGTGGCAATTTATCGCCAATCTCAAATTGCTGCGGCCGAGCCAATTATGGCAGCCCCAGACGGCACCGGAACCACCATCACCACGCCCGGTGCGTCGCCCTCTCGCTACGATATTACAGGTGGCACAAGTTCCAGAGACGGAGCAAATCTGTTCCACAGTTTTACTCGATTTGGTTTAAATTCTGGCGAAACTGCCAATTTCATCTCCAACCCAAACATTAAAAATATCCTCGGCCGCGTTGTCGGCGGCGACGCTTCCTTAATTAACGGTTTAATTCGAGTTACTGGTGGCAATTCTAACTTGTACCTAATGAACCCGGCAGGGATTATTTTTGGCAGTAATGCGCGACTCGACGTGCCCGGGTCTTTTGTGGCTACCACCGCTAGCAGTATCGGTTTTGACAGCGGCTGGTTCAACGGTACGGGGGCGAATAACTACGCGGGCCTAGTGGGAGCACCGAATACTTTTGCTTTTGGCGCACAGCCGGGGAGTATTGTCAATGCCGGTGACTTGGCTGTGGAAAACGGGCAGAGTTTGACTTTGCTGGGCGGTACTGTCATCAGTACGGGGAGACTTTCAGCGCCAGGCGGTCAAATTACGGTGGCGGCTGTCCCGGGCCAAAATCTGGTGCGGTTGAGTCAAAACGGACTTTTGCTGAGTTTAGAAGTTGCTCCGGCTGCGGGAGTGGCTGGTTCGGAAGCTCTGCCGTTTTCTCCTCTGAGTTTGCCAAAGCTACTCTCGGGTTCCGGCGTGGCTAGCGCTACTGGTATAACTACGAACGATCGCGGTGAAGTCGTACTTACGGGCGGCCAAACAGTACCGGCAGGTGCTGGAACTGCGCTGTTATCGGGGGAAGCGGACGTGTCTGCCAGGGGGGGCGCGGGAGGTACTGTCAACGTGTTGGGCGACAAGGTAGGGCTGTTGTCCGCGAAGATTGAGGCGGACGGCCCCGACGGCGGGGGAACGGTGCGGATCGGGGGAGATTACCGAGGCGAGGGAACTGTGCCGAATGCCAGAATGACTTACGTGGATGGCAAAAGTTCGATCGCAGCCAACGCCACTCGATCGGGTAATGGCGGCAGAGTTTTTGTCTGGGCGGACAACACAACAGCATTTTTGGGCCGCATCAGCGCAACGGGCGTTTCTGAATCGAACAGCAGCGGTGTTGGCGGGTTTGTGGAAATTTCGGGGAAGCAAAGATTGATGTTTAACGGTACTGTCGATACTTCCGGGACAAACGGTTTGGGGACTTTGCTGTTCGATCCTGAAAATATTTTAATTACAGATTCCTCAGAAGCTGCGGGGGATGCGGCAGTTATTGCTAACAGTAATATTTTGGCAACACAAACGCCTTCACCAGGGCAGGCAAACAATTCCGATTCTTCCCTGACTATTTCAAGAAGAGCTTTGGAAAGTATTTCGGGGACAACCAATGTGGTTCTCGAAGCCCTGAATGATATTAAAATTGCTGATTTGGCGGATAATAAGTTGAGCTTTGCGGCAACTACTGGATCCGTGACATTGAGAGCAGATGCCGATCGCAATGGTGCGGGTGTTTTTTCGATGAATGCTGGAGATACAATTAGCACTCGCGGAGGCGCGATCGCCCTGGAGGGAAGTCAAATTACTGCGGGCAATTTGTCCAGCAACGGCGGAAATATTAGTTTAATTAGTCCGGGGACAACCGTTGCAGCCAATGTTTCGGCATCGAATTCCAGCGGCGGCACAAGTGGCAATATTTTGCTCGAAGGCCTGAACGTCACAGCCCAAAAACTTGATGCTAGCGGTTCTAAATCGTCGGCAAATGTAACTTTGACGGCTCGGAATATTCTGGGAGTTAGTTCGATCGCCGGTGGTTCGGGAAACATTACTTTAACTGGTAATGAAATTAATTTGAAAGGGGACAAAAATTCGGTCAGCGGGACGGGCTTTTTGGTACTCCAACCTTGGAATCTCGGTCAAAATATTGCGATCGCTGGTTCTGGAGATGTCGGGACTAATACTTATTTGAATCTGACAGCAAACGAGCTCGAAAATTTGCAAAATGGGTTTGCTGGAATTACGATCGGCCGCAGCAACGGTAGCGGTTCGATTCTGATTGCTAATAATTTCACATTTTACGATCCGCTAATTATTCAATCGCCGACGGGTTTGGGAACAATTACGAGCACAAGTTCCCTGACAGGGGCAGACAATGCCTCAATTACTCTGAAAGCTGAGGGCAATATCCGCATCGGAAATATCACTACCAACAATCAGGAAATTCGCATCAATAGCACAACCGGCAATGTGACTACGGCTGCGCTACGCACTGGAAATCCCCCCAGCATCAACACGAATGTCAATTCTGCGAAAGTGCCGCGCACGTCGGGGGGAGATGTGAGCGTTACCGCCGAGGGTACGGTGACTGCTGGCGCGATCGACACTAGGGGCGATCGCGCGGGGAATGTGACGCTGACTGGCCGCGGCGGAGTCACTGTTGGCGCGATCGAAGCTGGCGGCTCGGAAACAGGTGGAAATATTACTCTGACAGGCAACGAAATTGACTTGACGGGCGGCAACAATTCGATCGCCAGCAACGGCAATCTGGTGCTGCAACCAATCGATCCGGCTCAAAATATGACGATCGCCGGTGCTGCTGAGACTGAGGCTTTGAACTTGACTGCTGCGGAATTCAACTCGCTGCGAAACGGGTTTGCTTCAATCGCGATCGGGCGTGCTGACGGTAGCGGCTCGATCGCGATTACTCCAGCAACCACAACGCCCAATTCAACGCCGGCGGTGACATTTCAAGATCCGACGACGATTCGATCGCCCTTGGGATCTGGTGCGATCGTGGGATCTGGTGCGATCGTGGGAACTGATAACGCTAGCATCGCTCTGATGGGCGGTAGTGTGGCAGTGGGAGACGTTACCTCGAATGCAGGGATTAATATCACTAGCAGTCAAGGTAATGTGACTGCTGGTGTTGTGTCATCTCGATCGGCAAATGGGACGGCGGGCAATATCAACATCCGCAGCGCGGGCTCGGTAGTCGTGGGCAATGTCAATGCTTTCGGTGCCTCAAGTGGCGGAGATATCTCGATCGTGGCGCCGGGCCGGATCGTGACAGGGGTGATCAATTCTAGTTCGCAGTCGGGAAGTGCCGGTTCGAGCAAGATTACCGGGCAGAAAGATGTTGAAGTTGTTTCCATCAAAGCTAATGGAAATACGGGCGGCGATGTGGCAATCCAGGCTGGGGGATTGTTCCGGGCTGCTGGAAGCGAAACGACGAGCGATCGCGCCAGCGTGAGCATTTCTACAGACGGACAGGTGCGATCGGGTTCGCTGACGCTGTTGCAAAGCACTTGCCCGTCGGGAAACTGCACAACCACAACTGTTGGGACAGGAAACTCGAACTCGAAGTCGAACGCTACCTCCTCAACTACTGCTACCGCGCCCCTGTTGAGCCTGCCGAGTCCAGCACCAACTACCACTGTGGGATTAAAAAATACAGGCAATTCTCCACAAATTGTCACTCAGACTCCGAGCGTGTCTTCGCCCAAGAGCGGTACCGCAAATGTACCCTCAGGGTCTGCTACTGTGCCTGTTGAGGAACGGTCGAACGAGACTGCTGCCGGCTCTGTTTTGCTGTCGCAGTCGGTGTTAAAAAACAATGTGGGTGCGTCTAGTGCGACAGAAAACGGCGGTGGAGCAACTGCACAAAAACCTGGAAGTGGCAATACAGACAGTATCGCGAGTTTGAGGCTGCCTGAGATTTCTCGATCGACTTCGATCGCGCAAATAAGTCCGATCGACGCAGTGCAGCAAAGGGATAGAGCTCAGGGCCGGGAATTTGAACGTTACTTTGGTGGAAATCTCGATCAAAAGTCAATCACGCAGCAAAGTATCCGAGATACTCTCAGCAGCGTCAATCGCTTGACGGGAGTTAAACCGGCGATCGTTTACGTCTGGGTGAAAGACAAGAATTTAGAACTTGTGTTGTTATTGCCAGACGGCAAAAATGTGTTTAAAAGCGTGCCTGCAAGTCGCGAAACAGTGCTGCAAGTTGCTAAGGAATTCACTAATGCTATCAGAACTCCCAAAACATTGACTGGTTCTGATTACAAGCAACCTGCCCAGCAACTTTACCAGTGGTTAATTGCACCGATGCAAGCGGAATTGGATGCTAACAAAATTGACACCTTGGCGTTTTCGATGGATGCCGGTTTGCGAACTTTGCCTTTAGCTGCTTTGTTTGACGGCAAACAGTTTTTAGTAGAAAAGTATAGTTTGGGGCTGATTCCCAGTTTGAGTTTGACTGATACTCGCTATGCCGATGTTAAGGGTTCGGAAGTTTTGGCGATGGGTGCGTCGAAATTTCCCGAAAAATACGATCAAAATCCTTTACCTGCGGTGCCGCTCGAAATATCAACAATTGTGGGCAAGATTTGGCATGGTGCGTCTTTTCTCAACGAACGTTTTACGCTGGCAAATTTGAAGGAAAAACGCAATCAATCCCAATACAAAATTATTCACTTAGCTACTCACGGCGATTTTCAGCCTGGTGGTGCAGAAAATTCTTACATTCAGTTTTGGGATACTAAATTGCGGTTAAATCAGTTGGAAGAGTTGAAGTTATCTAACCCGCAGGTGGAGTTGTTGGTTTTGAGTGCGTGCACTACGGCGGTGGGAGACGAACAGGCTGAGTTGGGGTTTGCGGGATTGGCGGTACACGCGGGGGTAAAATCGGCTTTGGCGAGTTTGTGGTATGTGTCAGATGCTGGAACTTTGGGGTTGATGACCGAGTTTTACCAGCAGTTGCGGACGGCGCCGATTAAGGCTGAGGCTTTGCGGCAAGCGCAGTTGGCGATGTTGCGCGGGGAAGTGCGGTTGCAGGATGGTTATTTGGTGCGATCGGGCAACAATCAAGCTCTGCCTTTGCCTGCGGAATTGACGGCTAGGGGCGATCGAAATTTGTCGCATCCGTATTATTGGGCCGCTTTTACAATGATTGGTTCGCCTTGGTAATTTTGAAGGAAGAGGGAAGAAGGAAGAAGGAAGAAGGAAGAAGGAAGAAGGAAGAAGGAAGAAGGAAGAAGGAAGAAGGAAGAAGGAAGAAGGAAGAAGGAAGAAGGAAGAAGCCACGAAAAATCCCTATCTACATATCGACAATTTTGCTGGCGACGCACCTTAGGAACGAAAATTTAATAACTTACACTCTTAAAAGTGGGATGGGCGTCCCGCCCGTCCTTTATAGACCAATACGGTTTACTTAACACTATTTATGCCCGGAGATCCCCCTAAATCCCCCTTAAGAAGGGGGACTTTAAGAGCTTCTTGTCCCCCCCTTCCCAAGGGGGGTTAGGGGGGATCTGTCTTAAGTGAACCGTATTGCTTTATAGACGGGCGGGACGCCCATCCCACAATAATTAAAATTGTAAGTTATTTAATTCTCATTCCTTACCACAATGGTACGATCGGGAGCATCTCCGTTTTGCAAAAAGCATTTTTTAAACAGCGGACGCCAGGACGTACTACGAACCTTTTTTGTGATGCTAATCGACCGGACATGATATGATATGACTGATGACTAATTGTTAGCTGCTATCTGACTCAAGCGTTTGAGGATGCGGAGTACATCCTGTAGATTATTGGTGCGATTGCTAATTCCAAATAAATCAGATTTGGCATATCGCGGTGATTCTCCGTTGAGCAACTTGACAAAGATGAAACTGCCTCCTGTAGCAATCATGCCGTAACTCGGGCGATCGCGATTGGGATTGGCCAGCATATAAGCTAAGATTTGCGCCAGCCCCGCTTCAATGGAAAACGAAACTCGTTTCGATTCGATTACCATCAGCCACAATTGGTCTTTTAAAACTAAAGTGTCGAGGCTGCCTTTAATAATCACGCCTTCATCTTCTTCGGAAATTTCGACGGATTTTTCCGGTTTAATGTAAAATGGGTGCAGGTAAAACTCGCCGGTGAACAGTAGTGGAGAGACGATCGACAAACTGATGGTTTTTTCCAGCATCGGCGGATACTCTAGCAAGTTGAAGTAACCCGCTTTAATCTGATCTAGCTGTCGTTTCTGAAACTCTGTGATTTCTGGTAACTCCTCTTGCCATTCCGGGAAAAATTGGTCGTCTGTGACAAGTTGCAGGTTAAAAAGTGTTTTTAATTCTTCTAGCGTGACATTTTTAGCTTGAATAGTTTGAACCATAATTTCCTAGCCTTTATTTTATAGATATTTACAATTTTATCAAATTCCTCTACAACCAAATTGGTTCGTAGTGAGGACTTCAGTCCTTCTTTTTATGAGGACTAAAGTCCTCACTACGAACCGAAGATAGGCGAAGTTATAGTTTAATCTTACTAATTCCAAATTTTTTGTAGATTCAGAACAAATCCCGGCAAAACCTCTTCCCCAGAAAGGGTGAGAGGAGATTGTAAAACTTCAACTGGTTGACCGGGGCGATAAATTTCTACTTCTCGTTTTTTGCGGTTAATCAGCCAACCCAAACGGCAGCCATTTTCCATATATTCTTGCATTTTTGCCTGCGTCTTGTTCAAGCTGTCACTCGGAGAAAGAAACTCGATGACAAAATCAGGACAGAGGGGGATAAATTTGTCTCTTTGTTCGGGTGTCAAAGCTTCCCACCGCGATTTTTCGACCCAGGAGACATCGGGAGAGCGATCGGCTTTACTGGGCAGAGTAAACCCTGTGGAGGAATCAAACACTTCTCCGAGTTCGGTTCGATCGTTCCACGTCCAGATTTGAGCATTCGCTGTTGAGTTGCGTTTCCCTGTTTCTCCTCCGGTTGGCGGCATGACAATTAATTCTCCGTTGGCGTTGCGTTCTAGTTTCAATTCTGGGTGTTCTTCGCACAGTTGGTAGAACTGTTCGGAAGTTAGTTTGACAATGGAATTGAGATTTAAGGTGATAGCAGTCATGATTATTTACCTGCTGTGTATATGAACTAGATTAAGAACTAAAAATGGGATGATTCATTTTTAATTCTTAATTTTTAATTCTTAACTTCTAATTCTACTGCAATTGTTGGATGCGCTTGAGGGCATCTTGATATGCAGTTGTTCTGCCGCCTTGCTTGTAAAGTTCCGCTGCTTTTTGAAAGTCGGCAATTGCTTTGGCTTTGTCTTCTGTCAGGTAAGCTAAAGCTCGGTTGTAGTAGGCGTCGGCAAAACCGGGATTGGCTGCGATCGCACTCGTGTATGCTTGAATAGCGGTTCCACCGCGGGTGGGGTCGGGTTGTGGCAAGCCGGCAGTAATGAAAGTGCGGGCATTGCCGATATTAAAATGCAATTCTGGGCTGTATTTAGGATTGAAAGTGAGTGCTTTGTTGAAATCGGCGATCGCCTCCCAAGCCTCTCCCTGATCTAAGCGCGAAAGCCCTCGAAAATAATAGGCTTGGGCATCTTTTGGGTTAACGGTGGATACCGGGCCGATAGTTGTGGGAGTATTGTCTACTTTCAACTCGGATTTGTTGATTCCCGCCGCCACCAGTTTGGCGATAAAAGTATTAATGGGAACTGCTGCATTAAATCCTGTTTTAATTGGGGCGACTTCCCCGTTACTGATTTGGGCAAAACCGAATTCCCCTTGTCCGTGCAAACCGATGACTCGGGCTTCAGAGTCGAAAACTGGCCCGCCACTCATGCCACTCCAAGTGACGGCTTGATACCGCAAAGTGTAACCTTCCCGGCGATCGCGCGGGCGGCTGGTAACGAGTCCGGGAGACATTTCTGGTTCTCGTTCGGCCCCAAAGAGTCCGCCCGTAGCGGGATAGCCGTAAACGAAGATTTGAGTGCCGATGACGGCTTTGTCAGAATCGGCTAGCGTCGCCACTGGATATTCTTCGGGACTTTCAAATTTGACTACTGCTAAATCCGGATCTGTTGGGGCTGTTTGCAAGCGGGTGACGTTGCTTACTTGATAGTTTTTGCCCGCCGACGTGCGAACGGTGTATTTCACGTCTGCTTTTTCTACGACGTGATTGACTGTTAAAACTGTGTAAGTTTTGCCGTTTTTGGCAATAATTACCCCGGAACCGTCTCCGAGGGAACTATTGATTTGTACTGTCAGCGGCCCGGCGATGCTGGCGACTTCTTGGGGAGTTTTGGCGATCGCCGGTTGGCTGATGACTATGGTTAAGGCTGCGGTGGTTCCTGCTAGCAAGGTGGTTAAGGTGTCATAACGAGAAAAATTCATATTCATGGCTGTTGCTAATTGGTAGTTTGGTATGGGAGTTCGCTGCGGTTGGTGGTTTGGGCTTTTTTGGTTTTTAGTTTGATTAATGTTTTGACGCTATTGGCGATCGGCTTTGTTATTTACTGATAATTTTACTCGCTTTTTTGTTCCGCGATTTCCTATCTAGACATTCAGTTGTAAGGTATGTCAGGCTTGCAATGTCTATAATAAATTAGGCTTGGCCTTTGACGAACCCTACTCACTATGGATGATTCATTGCTATGTGGTAGCTTGTTCGCTAATTGTTGGATGCAAAAGTAGAAGCGGTACGTTGTTGGGCTTTAGCCCTGAAAGAGCGCCCAAGCGCAACTACGTACCTTTGAAAGAGCGCTCAAGCGCAACTACGTACCTTCAAGAGCGCTCAAGCGCAACTACGTACCTTCAAGAGCGCTCAAGCGCAACTACGTACCTTCAAGAGCGCCCAAGCGCAACTACGTACCTTCAAGAGCGCTCAAGCGCAACTACGTACCTTCAAGAGCGCTCAAGCGCAACTACGTACCGCTTCGGGTGCAACTATGTAATTTGATGTTTTGTGGCCCATTGGACGATCGCCTCAGTCAACCCATCTAATGTATATTCTGTCGCTTCTACGTCTAACTTGCCCAATAAATTCTGGCAGCTTTTGGAGGTTTCCGGGCCGATGGATGCGATACAAGCTTTTTCTAGCCAATCCTGAGATAAGGAGAATTCGGGAGTTGTTTCGAGGAGGTGGCAAAAGTTATGTACGGTTTTGGAACTGGCAAAGGTTATGATATCTACGGCTTGATTCTGGAGTGCGGCTAGGGCGATCGGATCGATTGTTTCGGGACAGCAAGATTGGTACGCTGGTACTTCGATTACTTGCGCTCCTTTGGCGGTGAATTCTTTGACTAAAACTTCTCTTCCCCCACTTTCTACTCTGGGAAATAAGATTTTGCAGTTTTGCAAATTGTCGGGGAAGTTTTCGACTAGGGAATCGGCGACAAAGTTGGGTGGAATAAAGTCGGGTTGTAGTGAGTGCGATCGCAAACTTTCTGCTGTCTTTTTCCCAACTACTGCTATTTTAATGCCAAACAAGCTCCGCGCGTCTTTGCCTTTTGCTTGCAATCGTTGAAAAAACCAGTCTACGGCGTTGTGGGAAGTGAGGATTAACCAGTGAAAGCTTGACATTTGCCCGATCGCGCTATCCAACGGTTCCCAACTTGAAGGCGCACCAATTACTAAGGCTGGCATTTCGATCGCGCGGGCACCCAGTTGCTGGAGTCGATCGCTAAATTGACCAGACTGGGAGGCCGCGCGGGTGACTAAAATCGTTTTTCCGGCTAGCGGTTGGCTGTGGTTAGCGGTGACAGGTGTATGGCTCATGTTTGTGCTTTCTGGCCAGATTAAAAATTCGCGCAATCTAACTACTTCCCCAATGACGATGACGCAAGGCGATAGAGATTCACCTGTTGTTTGTTGTACAATGTCGGAGAGCGTGCCGATCCAGATTTGCTGTTCGGGGCGGCCGCAATCTCGGATAATGGCGATCGCAGTTTCGGGCGATCGTCCGTGTTTTTGTAATTGCCAGACTATCTCGCTTAAATTGCGCCCTCCCATCAAGATTACCAGAGTTTCTATCCGCACTAAAGCTTCCCATTCCAGCGCATCCGGTTCGTGGGCGCTCATCACTGCAAAACAGCGGCTCATCACCGGATCTGTGAGGGGAATTCCTGCTAGCAAAGGTGCCGCAAATGCTGACGAGATTCCCGGCACAACTTCAAATTCGCAGCCTGCTATAATTAATGCTTGAATCTCGGAACTGGAGCGACCAAAAATAAATGGATCGCCACTTTTAAGTCTCACTACTTGTTTGCCAAGTTGGCAATGTTCTACCAGCAAACGGTTAATTTCTTGCTGCTGGGTGGAAGGTTTGCCACCGCGTTTCCCTACTTCTATTTTCTGACAAGTGACTGGAATTAATGCGAGTTGCGGGATGTCGATGAGTGCGTCGTAGATTAAGACTTCGGCTTGGGAGAGCAGTTTTTGCGATCGCACTGTCATCAAGTTACAATCTCCGGGCCCCCCACCGACTAGATAAACTTTTCCTTTTGAGTTTTTCATAAGTCATCCTCGATAGTATAATTTAAGGAAGAAGGAAGAAGGAAGAAGGAAGAAGGAAGAAGGAAGAATGAGCAATTATGAAATAACAAATACTAATGCCCAATCCCTCCGCTTCGCTCCGCCCAATGCCCTGTTTGGCCAATGCCCGATGCCCAATCCCCAATCCCCAATCCCCAATCCTTAACCAAAAATCCTATATTTATGCAGATTATCACCATCACGGCCGCCGATGCAAATTACTTTGAACTGGTGCGAGGCACTATTTTATCGGTGCGGGAAAAACCAGAGGGCGCTAATGTGGCGATCGGCTTTTTCGATCTAGGCTGCACTCCCGAACAATTGGAGTGGCTGGAAACACAAGTTAATATTATTCAAAAACCCGATTGGGAGTTCAACTTTCCCGGCAAAAATGAAGCACCTCACTATCTCAAAGGACTTTTAGCTCGTCCGTTTCTGCGCCGTTACTTCCCGAATTTCGACATCTACCTGTGGATAGATGCTGATGCTTGGGTGCAGGATTGGCAAGCTATGGAATTATTCGTAAAAGGCGCGGCAAAACGGGGTTTAGCAGTTGTTCCAGAATTAGATAGAGGCTATTATTTAGCTTATGGCAAATTGCCTTGGTACTGGGAATTTGTTTATCGCGATTATCAAGCAGCTTTTGGGGAAGAAGTTGCCAAACAATTGCACAGCTATCCAACTATCAATGCAGGTATCTTTGCGCTGCACAAAGATGCGCCGCATTGGGAACTTTGGGCGGAATATCTGGATGAGGGATTGCAGCGGCACGTTTCTTTGATGACTGACCAAATAGCGTTAAATCGGCTCGTTTACGGTACTGAAATGTTCGATCGCACAGAGATGCTGCCGGCTGGGTGCAATTGGAGCTGCAACTTCGGTTTGCCCGTCTGGGACAAGCAGCGACGCTGTTTTGTGGAGCCGTATTTGCCGCACGGGGCGATCGGCATTCTGCACATCACAGGTCACAAGCACGACTTGGTAAAATTAGCAACAACCGACGGGAATCAAATAGAAATTAGTCTCCGCTACCAACCGATTCAACCGCCAGTATCCCCACAATTAAAATCAGAAAAAATGACAGTACAACCACCATCTCAAATTCAAAATAATACATTACCTGTCGGAGATTACGTCTCGCCCGAACTAAAAATTATTCTCCCAGATGCGTACTTTCCCAACATGATTGTGGGCGATACTAATACTTGTCCGTGGCCGTATCTGCGCCGGGAAATCAAGCACAATTGGTATGTCGATCGCCGTGCTAGTTCAGTCGGATTTCTCAGTCGCGACGAAGCACACATCCTTTACAATACAGCCCTGCAATTTTCAGGTAAAAAAGCCTTAGAAATCGGCTGCTGGCTGGGTTGGTCTGCTTGTCACTTAGCACTCGCCGGAGTTGAGTTAGATGTCGTCGATCCGCTGTTAGAAAGAGATGATATTAGACAAAGCGTAATAGATTCAATTCAAGGCGCTCTCAATGCGTCTGGCGTGCAAACTTCCGTTGAACTCATACCCGGTTACAGCCCCCAAAGAGTAGAGCAATTAGCAAAGGATTTGAACCGGAAATGGTCGTTAATTTTTATTGACGGAGAACACGAAGGTGATGGGCCGTTAAATGATGCGATCGCCTGCGAAAAATTGGCAGAAGAAGATGCAATAATTTTATTTCACGATTTAGCTGCTCCGGCTGTTGCTAAGGGTTTAGATTACTTGAAACAACAGGGTTGGCAAACGATAGTATATCAAACAATGCAAATTATGGGTGCAGCTTGGCGGGGGAATGTCGAGCCTGTAAAACATCAACCCGATCCTAATATTTATTGGGATTTGCCAGCACATTTGCAGGGTTATGAAATTAGCAGTTTAAACGGTATTGATTCGACCCCATACAGTAAAAAAAATAAACAAAAACAGTCATCTTATACAAGAGATTTCTACGAATTAATAGGAGAAGGAACTCGCAGTTCTGCTATAGAAATTATTCCCCTGCTGTTAGACTTGCTGCAACCAAATTTACCTAAAAGTGTAGTGGATGTGGGCTGCGGTACGGGAAGTTGGTTGGCTGCTTTTCATAAGTTGGGAATTGCTGACTGTTTGGGAATAGATGGCGATTATGTCGATCGCACTCTTTTACAAATTCCTTTAAATCAGTTCCAATCCGCCGATTTAAAGCAACCGCTGCAATTAAAAAGAAAGTTTGACTTAGCAATTTCTCTAGAAGTTGCAGAACATTTACCAGGTACCTGTGCTGAAACCTTTGTTAATTCTCTCACTAAACTAGCACCAGTAATTTTGTTTTCGGCTGCGATACCGTTTCAAGGAGGCGTCGAACACGTTAACGAACAGTGGCCGCAATATTGGGTAAATTATTTTCATACAAAAGGTTTTGCAGTCGTGGATTGCTTGAGGAGAAAAATATGGAACAATGACAAAGTAGAGCCTTGGTACGCTCAGAATATATTTATTTTTGTTAAACAAGAATATTTATCGAGATATCCAATGTTAGAAAGTGAATATCAAAACACGGATTTGAATCAATTAGCGATTGTACATCCCAAGATTTATTTTTATAGCTTGCAAGCTGCTCAAAAGTAAGCCCAAACAGAAAGTTTCAGGCAAATTTCTGCATCCCAGCAATTGGAAAATCGACCGTTGGTATCTGTGATTGTTCCCTGCTACAATCAATCTCATTTTTTGCCACAAGCGGTAACTAGCGCAATTAAGCAAACTTACAAAAATTTGGAAATTATCATTGTCAATGATGGCAGCTTAGATACTACAAGCACAGTTGCCAAAAATTTAATAGCAGCAAATCCCCAGCATAAAATCAGGCTGGTAGAACAAACAAATCAAGGGCTGTCTCTGGCAAGAAATGCGGGAATAGCAGCAGCAAATGGTGAATACATCATGCCTTTGGATGCTGACGATATTTTAGCTGAAAATGCCTTAAATAGTCTTTTAGAAATATGCTTAAAATCTCATGTACCTTGTGTAGCATTTGGTTCTTATCAAATGTTTGGCACAGAAAATCGCATAGTACCGAGTAGCGATTTGTATTCGCCGGAAAACATCAAGCACTCTAACATGATTCACCCGTCTTCACTGTATCACAAATCTATTTTGGATTTAGTGGCAGGTTATAAAATTGGGATGAAAGAAGGTTACGAAGATTGGGAATTTTGGGTCAATTGTCACAGACATAATATCCCATTTTTCGGAACGAAAGAAGTAGTTGTCAATTATCGGCGTTCCCAGGGTTCTATGTTGGAAAAAGCTCAGCAACATCATGAAAAGTTGGTAGCACAAATTGTTTGTTACAACCGGGATATTTATGATATTGAAAACGTGAAGAATGCTGAGAAATTCTTGGAAGCAATCGCAAATTAATCTTTTTTATCTGGTAGGGTGCGTCGCTGCTATATTTTTGATTTTAATTGCAGATTGTCGAGTGCGACGCACTCTACAGTATCTATCGGTGGATTGAAATTGTAATTTCAACCTACATTTTATTTGTAGGGGCGGGTTCGCCAACCATACATAATAATCACCGACAATTAATATAAACCCGCCCCCGCCCCACCGTAAATCTGAATGTACATTAATATTGTTTGTTGGGTGAGGGCGGGTT